>NZ_JAVGCX010000007.1:0-228700 GCF_052928325.1 Lysinibacillus sp. BSL11
TTGTTGGTGGGGTGTTAAAAAGTTCTTAGTCATAGTAGTGGCTCCGAATCTTGTTTTTTTCAATTATAAACAAAAATGCCCTATAAGATGACCTTTTTCAAGTGTCTATCTTATAGGGTACAGTTTAGAATAAAAGTAAACCTTTTCTTTTGGTTTTATTTAGTATACTAATTTGTGGTTTGTATTATGGAACAGTAAATGCAAAATCGAACGATACTCCCCCTTCCTTTGAGGAAAAGATTAATGAAGGCAAACCACTCACCCCTTTAGAAAGCTAGTTAATGTCTTTTATGACTGGTTTGATGGTAACCGAACCAAAACAAGCTGTAGAATTGTGGATATCAGGAGTAATTAATCGAAGTGGTGCTGTTCAATATGCGATGTTGTCCCCTGCGCTTCGAAAGCAGTCAAGGAGTAAATTCGAGCAAACTCACTGGATAACAGGTCAGTCAAGTCCTTCGGTTAGTAACTTTCGTTTTCCTAAAGTAGAAAAGCTCAGCCAATCAAAAATGCAGTACACCGTTAAATACGATTTATGGGCATCATATGGAGACTTTGGTGGTGGAGAGAAGATTATAATCGTGGAGAAGAATTTAGAACCATTTAAAGAGTATTGGTTTATTTCATCAATAATAACGAAATATAATCAATGGGAAGCATTTACCCCAGCCGAGACAATTTTAAAATAGGGCACTGAAGATAAGAAAACCTAATTTGTAGAGTATTTCTTTCTTCCACAATCGGGCGCATTTCTTTAATTAAGAATGCGTCTTTTCCATGAAAGGGCCATATAGTTTGAATCATACTTTTGTCCCTATAGATACATCCTCATTGATTATTCAATACCTTTTTATAACGAAAGATGTTTTTATTTGTCTCGTTTTTAGTTCGTTTTTAGTTAATCCTAGCTGAATATTGATTACAACAAATGCACCTATTCTGATGGTTTGTTGAACAGTCAAATTAAAGAGAAAAATTCCTCAATTAGATGCAGATGTATTGTATTTAGCGGTCGTGGAAAGCTTTTTGAGGCAAAGCTTACGATACATAAACACAAGCAGAGCAAACAAAAATCGTTCGTTTAGATGCGTTAAGCGTTGAAAAGCAATAATCTTTTCGAAAACAACAACCAAAGAAATAGTAAAGCGTATTTTGAATTAATCAAAACACGCTTTTTTTATAATCAAATGAATTATTCTTTTATTATCATGTGCCTTAAAATAGCGTTACCTTTAGATGACTTAGAGCATCTCCCTAATCTGCCATAAAACACCAAGCAGTTGTGTACTGTCGCTACGAAAAGACTTATATAAAACATTTGTCACTGCCGTTTCACTTACGTTACATAAAACATTTGTAACTGCCGTTTCACTTACGTTACATAAAACATTTGCTGAAAGAAGTTATACTGCAAACGATTTACTGTAAAACAATAGTTTTAGCTCGATCCTCATTGACAGTATAAAGGAAGAAGTTCAATGTAATATCTTTTTCTTTTATATTTTTAAATGTTTCTACTTGTTTGTGTGTTCTTAACACTCCGTCATTAGAACGAGTTTCAGCAAAGATTCTTTTGCCATTCTCATAAATAACATTTTGTGTGATACCTCCAAATTGCTCGTTCTTACTTTCTGATTCAACAATTAAATCATTACCTTTCGTATAGTAGGTAATATCAATTGGATACCCGTTTAATTCTGCATTTATAGTCTTTGGAACTTCAGAAATATTTCTTAGCTCTACTTTGTCTTGCTTTCCAGCTTCATAAGAAATCTTCGCATCATTTAAAGTAAGAGAAATTTCTTTATTCGTAATATCCTTTATCAGCCCCATTGTTTCAAAAGAAATATAATCTTTAAAATTATTTCCCGATAATTCCTGTTCACCAATTCGTAATTTAAACTGACGATAGTTGAAATGAGCTATATTAGAATTAGAATCTATATATTTTTCTTCAAAATAAAGCTTTACCTCACTCGGTGTAATAACAAGCTCGTTAAATTGAAGCTGCTGAGAGCCTATCTCAATTGTTTCGTCTATATCCATAACAAATGTAGATTTCTTAGCAAGATCCTGATTGTATTGGAAATCCAGGCTCCACGTATCTGGTTTATAACTTACTGTATCAGTATAACTTAAAAATACCCCTAATTTTTCTACCACTTCTTTTTGAATCTCTAGTGAATCACTACTTTTAATGACATTTGGTTTTGGACGTTTATGAGTAACGCCAAAACTCGCAATGTTTTCACCTTGAATTTTATAAGATAAATATGCGTTTTCTATGTTATTGGACTCTTCCAGATCGATAAGATAATCCAATGTATATTGCCCGTTTTGATATCCATTTGAAGTGAATTCTATATGTGATATTCCATCTTGATTAATAGTAATCTTTTCAGGGAACGCGTTCGATTGAACCACATCTTTTAACTCTACACTTTTCAACTGTGTCTCCTTTACACCTCCAAGTTGAAGTGTAACATTGCTGTTGTGCGGGATTCCCTCATCTGTATGTAGAATCCCTACTAATTGATCCGTTTCCTGATTATATACTGCGTTAGCCTCCAACTTTATTTCTTTTCCGTCATTTATTTTGAGTGATGCTTGTTCGAAATCTGCTGCATCGATTGGATAATCATGATCAATATCTAAGCTAAAGTTAATAGTAGTACCATTTTGATCTGAAATTACATTATGGATATTTAATACGCCAGCTTCGTTTTCTACAGTTTTATTGACTTCCTGTCCAAAGCCATTTTCTAAAGAAGTAATAACGCCTGTTCTATTCATATTTCGCATCCAATCCAAGATTTCTGTTGTATATTTAGCAAATACAGGTGTGGCTGATAAAACAATTGTGAACATAATGGCGGTTAATATAACTTGTGTTTTATAGCTATGTTTTTTAGTTTTATAATTTTGATTTTGTTGTTTACGGATGATTTTACTCCACATTTCATTCTCATTAGGATAATCTACTTGATCGTACTTCACTTTTTCTTTTATTAAATCGTCCATATTATTCACGATGATCCCTCCATTCAAATAACAAATTTTCATCTACTTGGATAAACTCTTTCGTTAATTTTTTACCTTTAAAAAGCCTCGATTTAACCGTTCCCTCAGGGATTTTTAGAATGTCAGCGATTTCTCTATCTTTACAGTCATGCACATATTTCAATATCATTACCTTCCGTATACGAACAGGCAATTTGTTCATTAAGTCGACTAACTCACTTTTATTTTCATTGAGCTGTATTGTACGCTCAATATTTTGGGATTTGTCAACTCGTCTCAATGATAGGAATTCAAAATTTTCTTTTAATAGCAGTCTTTTCATTTTTTTTAAATAATTTCGAGACATATTCATAGAAATACTAAGTAACCAAGATTTTTGATTTTGTATAGATTGGAAATCTTCACTCAAAGCTTTTGCAAATACATCCTGACAAAGGTCCTCTGCATCGTATTTATTTTGAAGCATGTAATAGCAAGCTCTGAAGACGTCCTTATAATATGTTTGAAACAAGACCCTTTCATCGCTAATTTGTTCCATATTCCCACCTCCTTTTCCGTTTTCTACACAAGTAACAATTTAGCATTATAAATAGTTCATTTTTTCAAATGGATCATCTGCCTTCGAATTTGATGAAGAAAGCACCTTATCTATTCAAAAACACTTATTTTAATTATAAATCTTCTTTAACTAACGGCGTGCTTACTTTAACAAGCAAAAGACAAATCACCGACTTGATATTCAGCAATCGGGCGCGATTCTGTAATAAGAATCAGTGCTCGTTATCAGTAAAGAGCCAGATTGTGGAGTAATACTACACAAATAAATTAGTATGAATGTTAAAATATAGATATATTTGTAGAAAGTTCACATAAATTTACTGAACAGTTCAGTGTATCAATTTTTTTACAAGTCATTCAAAATAGGAGATTAAAATGGATATTGTCTTAAAGAAAATGTCAGAAAAAGAATTTACAATTTATTTAGAAGATAAGGTAGAGAGATATAGCAAAGTTCAATCAGAATATGTCCATGAGGTAAGTAGCGAAGATCCTCTTTCAAAAGCACGTAAACAGTTATATAATCTACTTCCTCAAGGAATAGAAACCTCTAATCATCATTTATATAATATATATGAAGATGATTCGTTAATTGGATTTGTTTGGATAAAGGTTGAAAAGGAAAAAAAAAGTGCATTTCTTTATGAGATTTTTATTTTTGAAGAATACAGAGGTAAAGGTTTCGGGACTAGAGTGATGAAAAATATTGAGGAGTGGTTAGAACAGGAAGGAATTTATTACTTCAAACTTCATGTTTTTGGAAGTAATGAAGGGGCTAGGAAACTATATGAGGAACTCGGATTTGAAATAGCGGGAATAAATATGCTCAAAACTATCAACTGACATTTAGTAATTTGTTATATGGAAGTAACGAGGGCTTTAGTTGAATCACAACCTTCTACAATCGGGCGCAATTCTTATAAAAGGATTTGTGTCTTTTTAGTTAACATCTTTAAAAGCGGTTTTGCATACTTGAAAGAAATTGTTCAGTAACTTGAGGGGACATAGGAGGAAAGCATATAGACAATAATCTGATACAAGGAATACAAAATAAGGCACATATACTACCTTGTTTTAGGAGCAGGTTAGTAAAAAACACCAACTAAAAGAAATTAGTCAGTGTTTCGTGTTTAATTTATACAAGAAACTCTAATTTATTTTCTACAAGAGTCTGAAATCTATCCATAAATAGTGCTGCATGGTAACCATCGCAGACAGAATGATGAACCTGCAAGGATAAAGGTAAATAAATATTACTAGTTTTATTGATAAACCTACCTGCAGTGATTATCGGCAAACAATAATTTGGGCTATTATTCACGTTTAAGTTAAAACCAGTAAAAGAAGTCCATGGAATCATAGAAATATTGACGACATTTTCAGGGATTGGTGTTTTAGGAAAAAGCTTTCCTATACCATTGAACTTCTCAGTATCAGAAATATAGTTCTCATAAAACTTTTTAAAACCTTCATCTGTATTTGTATAAATGGCTGAAAATAACTCTGATTTCTTATCAAAGATAGTATACATTGGGACTACCTTATCCCAGTATCCAAACTCTCCAGCAGAATTAAAGTTCATTCTAAAATGTTTATTTGAATTTGCTACATGAGTAATTAAAAAGATGAATACAGGATAGAATTTATATCCCTTATCTTTTGTAATTTTATAAAGTTTGGTAATATCAATAGTTCTGGTGATGCTAAAGCTCGTTTGTTGATTTAAAAAATGATTGAAAATTTCTTTTCGTTCCCAATTATTAATATCAATTTTATTGAATCTCATCTTATAAAGCCTCCTAAAATTTAAAATCTAGATAATTTTAGGAAGCTAATTTGACTGCTTTTTTCATCAGATCATTCCTTTTATTTTATATAAGTCAATCTTAACATATAATTACGGTTTCGATTATTAATTTAGATTTGCATAGCGAGTTTACTAATCCAAAAACTACAGAACAATATGAGGACATCATGCAATAGCTTATTCAATAATAGGGCGCAATTGTGGAACAACATAGCTGAAAAATGATCAAACTTTTTTATAAAAATCTCATACTTATTTAAAGAGAGTAACTCCATTTTGATCAATTTTTCAAAATGGAGGTTTTGATGTTGCTATTTGCTATTAGATAAGGATTAAGGGCTATTTGTTAATCCATCTTTATTCCAAAGCTACATATCTGACTAGAGTTAGTGGTGCTTGCAGGGATTTGATGTACTAATTTCTGAAAACCAATACTATGTATGTGGGATTTTCTCAATATTGAACATCTCCCCTAAGGCAATTGGATTTTCTTTCGCGGTAATATGTTGAGGATCAATACGGTAAACTTGAACAGGCCCTCCGAAAACGGCTGATCGATATTTGTCCACGTGTTGCTGGGATAATGGGCGATTATAGTAACCAGGTACATATTTATTTATCATTTCTTGCAACATGTGTGTCGCTTCATCCAAATCGAAAATAGGCTGAGCCTTGCCAAAAACCATGACACTCATATAAGCGGTGTCCGTCTTTGCAGGTACTGGATTTGTAATGGTTCCATATTCATCACAAACCGTAAAGCAAACCTCTGGATTCTCTTCCATCACTTGATTTCGTCTACCGCCAGTGGCTCCATGGAAATAAAGCACTCCATTTGTCCACACAAAATTAAGGGGGACAACATATGGCAGATGACCATCAACCATACCCAAATGCCCAATGCGAGCTTGCTGCAAAAATGCATCAATTTTGTTCTTGTCCAACACTTCTCTTACTTTATAACGTACCTTATCCATTGTTATCACTCCTACTTGTAGTATGATGTGATTTTATCAACCTTTGGATTGAATAAAAACGTCCATAACTACAGCAATTAAGCAATCCATTTTCCACTTAAAACAAAGACAAAACCACCGTTCGAACAAATAATGCTCAAACGATGGTTCTATTTTTTAGGAGATAGGTAATTATAAGCTTATTGGCTGACTAACTTTGCTATATTTGCCTTCAAAGAACGCAAGTGGTGAACCTTCGCTCATTTCACTATTGGACTACATCTATCCTTCAAAAGCAGAAGCCTCTTATTTTATTGGAGGTTTGTGGTTATTACGAACTTTTCACTTAAACCTTGCTAAAATACAACATAAAGGCTATTTCATTTTTACGATGATCTTCCCTTTTGCTCTACCTGACTCCGCATATTCCATCGCCTTTTGAGCATCTTCAAATGAAAAAGTTCTATCAATGACTGGTTTGATTTTACCAGCTTCAATTAAATCGGCGATTATGCGTAATTGCTCGCCACTAGGTTTCATAAATAAGAAGGAATATTGAGCATGATATTTCTTTTCAAGTGAGGTCAATTTATGACTGGCTACTGAAAATAACAATGTTTTGTAAAATCCTGAACCATATTCTTTGGCGAAACGAGCATTCGGCCAACCTGATACGGATACAATTTTCCCACCATTCTTGATAATCTCGAAAGATTTTTCTAAGGTCTTTCCTCCGAGCGTATCAAAGACGGCATCATAATTTTTCAGTATAGCTTCAAAGCTTTCTTTCTTATAATTAATCACTTTATCTGCACCCAAAGATGTAACTAAGTTTGCACCAGCTTCGCTAGCTGTTGTTGCCACTGTGGCGCCCATTACCTTTGCTAGTTGAATAGCAAAGGTACCTACACCACCAGAACCAGCATGAATTAAAATCTTTTGACCTTTTTGTAATTGCATGATGTCATGTAAAGCTTGGTATGACGTTAAGCCAACCAGTGGGATTGATGCGGCTTCCTCAAAGCTCAAATTTTTAGGTTTTAGGGCTATGTCATCTTCATGAATCGAGATATATTCCGCAAAAGTACCAATTTTACTTTTCCTTGGACGTGCATAAATTTCATCTCCTACTTTAAATCGCGTCACTTTTTCGCCAACCTTTACGACGACCCCTGAAAAATCATTTCCAAGGATCAGTGGCATTTTATATTGGATTAACAGCTTCACTTTCCCATCACGGATTTTAAAATCAATTGGATTAATACTTGCTGCATGGATTTCAGCAAGCACCTCATATTCATTTATTTCAGGTGTAGGCACTTCTGCCAAGCGCATTGGGGCTTTGCCATATTGATCGATCACCATTGCTCTCATTGTTTTTTCCTCCAGATAATCTATTATATTGTCAATAAAATTCCGTTAACAACGTCTCAATATCCAAAACAAGATTTTTTAACGAACCTAGTTTTGTCCGTATATCTATATAGTAAAAGTTTTTTGTACCTTCTTTGCGCATTAAAATAACACCAGCATCTCGCAAAATTTTAAGATGATGTGACACAGCTGGTCGAGAAAGATGTGTTTGTTCCGTGATTTCTCCTACACGCAATCCCGTTTGACAATCTGTGCCCATTAAAACCATTAAAATGGCTTGTCTGGTTTCATCACCAATTGCTAATAGTACCTTTTGAGAATTTATAAAGTCATCCTTAATCAAGTTAAGCTGGTCCTGTTTATTCATTTAAATCCCTCCTCTTACTAATCAGTTGAATAGTTTAAGTTAATGAACCATTGATGCATATAACGATATAATATTGCTGTATTTGCTGCAATATTGGGAAAGTAAATCGAGACGAATGATTTTTAAAGGCGTACACCCTACTTTCCCCTCTTTCAATAAAAAAACACAGAAGTCACATGGACTTCTGTGTTATTTGCTCTCCTTAATAAGAGCCTTCATATCTCCAACGATTGTTTCAACTGGTACGTTTGTCGCGCCATCATAGTCTTTTACAACTGTGCCTTCTGCGTTTACTAAATAATAGCTCGACATATGTATGACTTGGTCTGAGTTAGGATCGTTTTTAACTAAGGAATTAAATGATTTACGTGCAAATTGTTCAATAAATTTTTGTTGATAGCCCGTTAGTAGCTGCCATTTGCTTTCATCTACAACATTATACGTATTTAAGTAATTTGTTAATACATCAGGCTTATCCACTTCTGGATCCACGCTAAATGCCACAATTTGATAATCTTCAAGGCCTTCATCCTGTAGTGCTTGTTGAACTTCTGTCATATTAAATGTCATGGGTGGACAGATTGTCGTACAGTTTGTAAAAATAAACATGGCTAACCAAGGCTTACCTTTAAGATCATCTAGGGTCACTTGTTCATTTTTTTGATTCGTTACTGTGAAATCTTGAACCTCAAGATTTAATGTTGGTTCAAACTTGTAACTACCGCAAGCAGCTAGAATGCTACTAAATGCTAGAACTAAAACTAGCAATATACTTTTCTTTGTCATTAGTGGTGCCCACTTCCCTTCATTTCATCACCTTATTTTATTCATTATAGAAGCTAAACACAAGACAATGGACTTACACCCAGATGGCTATTTGTATAACATGTGAACATTAACTGATTCTGGAATTCCGCCTCACTAATTCTTCCAAATGACACATCCTTTTTAAAAATTTTTTCATAGCTTTTTTTTATCATTTTCGTTATTTCCCAAAATCTCAGATTATTGTTATATAACAAATTATTTCTACTTAACTAGCTACTCTGGAATTTAATAGCAGAATAATAAAATACAGAAAATTCTCTTTTATGTTTGTATTTTCTCCTACATTCATTTTTATCAACAACAAACTATTTTAACAATATTATTTCATCAGAAAACCACACGCTCTTTTAAACAGAATTTTTCTAATAAATCCTTAATATTTCTATGTTATTTCCTCAAAACAGAAGTGACTAAAAATTATAAAAACTCAAAATTTAGTATTGCATTATAGGAATCTCCCCCATAAAATAAGTGAATATAACGACGAATGAAAAAGAAATATGTCGTTTAAAACAGAAATATATAACTTTAGGGGGAATAATAATGGCGAATGTTTCAAGCAAAAAACAGGCCCAATCAATTGATTATCATGCAATTGAAGCAATGGAATCGTTTAATAGCTTTGTAAAAAAGAAAAATACCTTTCTTTTCTCGATTACAGCAGTGTTTTTAATTCTTTATATCCTGCTTCCGATTCTTGCTTTCCAGCCTGTACTACAACAAAAATTCTTCGGAAATATAACGGGTGTATGGGTTTATTCTGCAGGACTATTTATCATGACCATTGTGCTTTGTACAGTATATGTAAAAAAAGCTGCTTCATTCGATAAAGCTGCAGCTGCTGTTCTTGCAGAGTATCAGGCGAAAGGTGGAAAATAAATGAACATCGTATCCATAGGTTTCTTTTTAGCTATTGTTGGCTTAACACTTGTTGTTACCTATATTGCAGCAAAGCGTACATCTTCTGCAGCTGATTTTTACACTGCTGGCGGTGGTTTAAAGGGGTGGCAAAACGGCTTTGCGATTGCTGGTGACTATTTATCTGCAGCAGCCTTTCTTGGGGTGTCTGGTGCAATTGCCTTAACTGGCTTTGATGGTTTCTTCTTCTCTGTAGGCTATGTAGTAGCGAATTTAGTACTGCTTTATGTCATTGCTGAGCCAATGCGAAACTTAGGCCGCTACACGTTAGCAGATATGTTAACGGCTCGTTTCAATGAAAAACGAATTCGTGGTGTGGCAGCGTCTGGTACCATTATTATCGTAATTCTTTATATGATTGCACAGCTAGTTGGTGCTGGTGCATTGATTAAGCTATTATTCGGTATTGAGTATTGGATTGCCGTTTTAATTGTCGGTGTTATGATGACAACTTATGTATTGTTTGGTGGTATGACAGCGACTTCTTGGGTGCAAATTATTAAAGCAAGTCTATTATTATTCGGGACAGGTCTATTAGCTGTTTTAGTGCTAATGAAATTTGACTTCTCTCTTATGAAGATGTTCGACACGATTGCAGTAGATCATGGCGAAAAGTTCCTTGTACCTGGAATTAAGTATACAAGCACAATCGACTCGGTTTCGATGATGATGGCTTTAGTTTTAGGAACATCTGGTTTACCACATATTTTAATGCGTTTCTTTACAGTAAAGGATGCAAAGACAGCACGTGCCTCTATTTCTTGGACAACTTGGATTACAGCCATTTTCTTCTCATTAACAATTTTCTTAGGGTTCGGTGCATTAAACTTTGTAGGTTTAGATCAAATTCTTGCTGAAAGTAAGGCTGGTAATACAGCTGCTCCGCTTCTTGCGCATTACTTAGGTGGAGATGTATTGATGGCGTTTATCGGAGCAGTGGCATTTGCGACTATTTTAGCTGTGGTTTCTGGTTTAGTACTAACAGGAGCTTCTGCCATTTCTCACGATATTTATGGAGAAATCATTAAGGGTGGTAAATTAACAGAGAAGCAACAGGTAGTAGCAGCTCGTACAGGCTCTATCTCCATTGCGATCGTGTCTATTATTCTTGCTCTGTTTGCACAAAACTTAAACGTTTCATTCCTAGTGTCATTCGCCTTTTGTATCGGTGCATCAGCAAACCTACCTGTGATCCTTTATACAATCTATTGGAAGAAATTTAATTCTACAGGTGCTGTAACTGCGATGGTAACGGGGCTAGTATCATGTTTAATTTTAGGAGCAATGGGACCAAATGTGTGGAGCCCTGTTGAAGGTGCAGCAATCTTTGTTGGACAACCACTTGTGCCACTTGCTGTTCCAGCGATTATTACAATTCCATTAGGCTTTATTGCTGGATACCTAGGTACTGTCCTTTCATCTAACAAAGTACCACAGGAAGAAGCAGAACGTATTTATAAAGAAATTCGTGTGAAAGCAAATACAGGTGTGTCTGTCTCTGATATTTCACATTAATATTTATACACCTCCTGCATAATGAATCCTAATTCAAAAAATGCAAAAAAATAGGCAAAAAATTCGATTTTTGGTCGAGTTTTTCGCCTTTTTTGTTATTCAATATCTACCAATTTATTTATCGAACAATATTATTTTACTTCCAAAAAACAGAAAAAATCCAATTTTCACTAGGTAAATAGTGTTTATTTTCAATTGAAAAAACAAGATTTTTTTGTAAATTTACCCTTGGTTTTTTGTCAAGAATCTAGATTTCTCTTCACTTCATTTATTTATCTGAATTTTCTAAAACCCTTTATATTCTTGGCTTTGCGCCATTTTTTCTCACTTAGGAGTATTTTCTGAAAAATTTTTTTTACATAATTTTTCTGAAATGTATTGCAATTTTGTGAACTGTTTCATAAAATGAAAATGTGAATTCACTAAACTAGCAAAATCAAGTCTTGAGGTAGAAAAAATATACACAAAATGGGGAATGTTAATGGCGAACAATCAAGCAAAAAAAGGTATCGTGATTGACTATGATTCAATTGCAAATCAGGAATCATTTAAGTCTCTTGTACGAAGAAAGAACTCTTTTCTTTGGTCTATAACTGCCATATTTTTATCGGCATACATGTTGTTACCAATTCTGACATCGTACACGACAATTCTACACCAAAAGGCATTTGGGGAAATTACTTGGGTGTGGATCTATGCAGCAGGTCTCTTCATCATGACATGGGGGTTATGTCATTTATATGTAGCAAAAGCAAACAGCTTCGATAGAGAAGCAAAAGCGATTATCGCTGAATACGAGAACGGAGGTGGCCGCCGATGAGTAACGGAATGAGTTTTACAGCCATATTCTTCTTCGTAGGCATTGTTGGTTTAACATTAGTTATTACATGGTGGGCATCTAAACGTACATCTTCAGCAAGTGATTTCTACACTGCTGGTGGTGGCTTAACAGGCTGGCAAAATGGACTAGCTATCGCAGGTGACTATTTATCAGCAGCATCCTTCTTGGGTATCGCTGGTGCTGTAGCATTATTTGGATTTGATGGATTCTTCTTCTCTATTGGTTATTTAGTAGCTTACTTAGTGGTATTATATATCGTTGCTGAGCCATTACGTAACCTTGGGAAATTTACATTAGCTGACATGATTACAGCGCGTTTTGATAACGCCAAAGTTCGTGGAACAGCTGCTTTAAGCACTATTACAATTGTTTTATTCTACATGATTGCACAACTAGTTGGTGCAGGAGCACTTATTCAATTACTTTTAGGAATCGACTATTGGATCGCCGTATTAATCGTAGGATTTATGATGACAACTTACGTACTATTCGGTGGTATGACTGCAACATCTTGGGTACAAATTATTAAAGCTTGTCTTTTAATGTTGGGTACAGTTATTATTTCGTTCTTAGTATTAAAAGAGTTCGGCTTCAGTATCTCTACAATGTTTAAAGAAATGACAACGGTTACTGACAGTGGCGCTGCTTATTTAAACCCAGGTCTTAAATATACAAATGGACTTGATACAATCTCTATGTTAATTGCGTTAGTATTAGGTACTGCGGGTCTTCCACATATCTTAATGCGTTTCTTCACAGTAAAAGACGCGAAAACAGCTCGTTCATCTGTTATTTGGGCTACTTGGATCGTAGGTATCTTCTACGTTCTAACAATTTTCTTAGGCTTCGGTGCAGCAGCATTCGTTGGGAAAGAAGATATTATCGCAGCAAACGCTGCTGGTAACATGGCTGCCCCACTTCTTGCAGAAGCACTTGGTGGCGACATTCTATTCTCATTCGTTTGTGCAGTAGCATTCGCAACAATTTTAGCGGTAGTAGCAGGTCTTGTACTATCTGGTGCATCTGCCCTATCTCATGATATTTATGGACAAATTATTAAAAAGGGTAAAATTACAGAAAAAGAGCAAGTTCTTGCAGCTCGTATCGGTTCGATTACAATCGCTGTTATTTCTATCCTATTAGCACTTGGTGCACAAACATTAAACGTGGCATTCTTAGTATCTTTAGCATTCTGTATTGCAGGTTCTGCTAACCTTCCAGTTATTATTTACACAATTTATTGGAAACGCTTCAATACAACAGGTGCTGTTACTGCGATGTTAACAGGTTTAATCTCTGCATTAGTATTAGTTGCTATGTCTCCAAACGTTTGGAATCCAGTTGAAGGTAAGGCAATTTTCGTTGGTGATCCATTAATTATGTTAACGAACCCAGCCATAATCTCTGTACCACTTGGTTTCCTTGGTGGTTTCATCGGCACATTAATTTCTAAAGAAACAGATGATGCGAAGTATCGTGAAGTTGACGTTAAAGCAAACACAGGTATTTCTGTACAGGACGTATCTCACTAATACACTCGACAGCCTCGTAAGTATCTTGCTTACGAGGTTTTACTTTTTCTTCCCTTTTCGCTACTATAGAATTAAAAATGAATTGGAGGCGATGCTCATGTCACAATCTAAAGCTAAAAAGAAGCGGATGCACATTAAACGCACCGTTGGTAAAGATGTTGAAAAAAATCGACAATCTATCTCTTTTAGTACACATGAACGTCTAACGAAAACAAAAAACGAAAAATTAGCGCATGATTATACGAAATATAAAAAGCAGTATAAGGACGAATAACTCGTACCTATACTGCTTTGTCCTATTAAAGCCGATAAAATGTTTTCGTGTTTTGCGTAATAATTTTGGCCGCTTCCCGTGTTGATAGCCCTTTGATGGAGGCAATCACCTCAATCGTTGAGTGCATCATCCAGGGAGATGTACGCTTCTTCGTAAACGGTCCCTCAAACGGCCAAGGACCATCCGTTTCTACCATCATCAAATCAATCGGATACGCATCAATTAGCTGTTGAATTTCCTCTTCATACAAGCAATCTGGAGTTATGGAAATAAAATAACCACGCTCTATCATGCGCTTCACAATAGCTTCATCCCCTTTAAACCAATGAAAATGGGCTTCGTGAAGCTGATGCTTTTCCAGCAAATCACACACAACATGGGCGTCCTCATATACTGCGTGTAACACAATTGGCATGTTCAGTTCCTTCGCCAATACAACAAAACGCTCTAATAACGCCACATAGGGACGTTCATCAATCCCTTGCTCTTGTCTTAAATAATAAGGTAGACCCACCTCACCAATAGCAACCATGTCATCCTGATGCGAACGAATCCAATCGAATAATGCTGCCTCATCATTTGGACTTAGTAAAGGCTGTTCAGGATGAAAGCCAAAAGCAGCCTTTACTTGCTGATAGCTATTCGATAAACGCAACGTTCTTTCACAAGAGGAAAGTTGCATACTAACCGCAATTACAGCTTTCACCTCTTCTAATAAGGAGGGAATTTCCTCATCGGTGTACTGATCCAAATGAATATGCGCATCAATCAACATACATATCACCCTTTTCCTCCTGTAAATACATAAATAATTGTTGCTTTAACGCTGTGAATGCTGCAGAATGTCGAATTTCCTCTTTCCGAGGTCTCTCAAATGGCACGATGATTTCCTTTTTAACGGTTGCTGGACGTTTGGTTAAAACAAGTATGCGATCTGCTAAAAAGAGAGCTTCCTCAATACTATGTGTAACAAATAGAATGGATTTGCGATACTCTTCCCAGATAGATAAAAGCCATGCTTGCATTTCCAGTCGAGTAAATTCATCCAACGCAGAAAATGGTTCGTCTAAGCATAAAATCGGCTTTTCACTGACCATTGCTCGAATAAAGGACACACGCTGCTGCATACCTCCAGACAGTTCGTTCGGGTAGGCATGGATAAAGGAGGCAAGACCAACCTTTTCTAACCATTCCTTGGCACGTTCAACATTCGGTTTATGCTGTAATTCCTCTACAAGCGTGACATTTTCTACTATTGTGCGCCAGGGTAATAGACATGGCTGCTGTGGCATATAGCCAATCGTTCCTTTTTTTCGTTGGATATCCTCTCCATTTAGTAAAATGGCTCCTTGATCAATTGGCGAAACACCACCAATTAATTGAAAAAGTGTGCTCTTACCACTGCCTGAAGGACCAACAATGGCCACAAACTCGCCATCCTTTACGTCAAAAGAAAGTTGATCAAGTACTTTTAGTGCATCGAAGGATTTAGCGATGTTTTGAATGCTGAGCATGATAGCCTCTTCCCTTCACCATAAATTTTTCAATTAAACGAATACCGCTAAACAATAGTAAGCTCAAGAGAACAATCGCAAAAATTGCCACAAATACGCGATCTGTACGGAAGGAGGACTGGGCTAGGGTCATGTAAACACCAATACCCTTTTTTGCACCAAGCCACTCCGCAATCACAGCCCCCATCACACTATATGTAGCCGCAATTTTAATGCCTGAAAAAATCGCAGGATAGGCATAAGGCCATTCCAGCTTCCAAAAGGTTTGTGCCTTTGTAGCACCAACCATGGCAAAATAATGCTTTAATGCTAGAGCTGTTTGTCTAAATCCATCCATCGCTGCAATGACAATCGGGAAAAAGCACACAAGACAGATAATGATAAGCTTCGGTAATAAGCCAAAGCCAAACCAAATAATAAGTAGCGGTGCCAAGACTAGAATAGGAACATTCTGCGACATAATAAGAATTGGATAAAACAGTTCTCGAATAAAATTAAATCGATGCAACACTACTGCCACCGTTAGCCCACAAGCGATGCCAATGGCCAAACCTAGTAGAGCTAGCTGTACCGTAGCAAATGCATGTGGTAGAAAGGTTTGATACGAACGGATGGACTCCGACAAAATACTACTGGGTGCGGGTAATAACCAATGAGGAACTTCAGCGAACCGCACGATTAGTTCCCATATGAATAAGAGGAAGGCGATAAAAATTATCGTCCTTCCCTTGTGTAATGCACGTTTCATTACTGATATTTCTCCGTTAATGTATCCATCGTAATACCCGTTGGCTGATATAAAATTTTCACTTGTGTAATGACATTGATGGCACCAAGCTCGATCATCTTCTCATTCATTTTTTCAATGATTTGGAGCAATGTTGAAAGCTCACCCTCCATCGTTGTTTCCAATGGATGAACCTCATATTTCACCCCAGAAGCATCGATCACCGCAATTGCTGCATCTACATACGGTATCACATCTTCATATTTCTCTGTCTTCGGAATGATTTGTACACTGATTAATGAATTTGCCATCTTATTTGGCCTCCTTTTTAGGTAAGAACTCATTAGTAAAGGCTTTTTTCGCATCAAATTCGCCCTCTAGTACTTGATTGCTAGACATCCATTTCGCATAATTTTCCCACACAGAAAGCTTTTGCTCTCCCCATTGCTTGGCATCATCCTGGTATTTATCAGCCAGCCATTCCTGACTTTTATGCACTAACGCTTTATCTAAATCAGGGGCCGCTTCGATTAAAATATCCGCCGCTTCACTTGGGTTTTCAATTGCGTATTCATAGCCCTTCGCTGCCGCTGCCACAAAGGCTTTGACTACATCGGGGTTGTCCTGTATCATTTTTTCATTTGTAGCTAAAACGGGCGTATAATAATCTAATTGATCACTATAATCTGTAAGATATAGCATATTAATCTTTTCCCCACGCAGCTCAGCCTCAATACCAGTCCATGCATAATAAATCCAAGCAAAATCAATGTCTTTTTCCATCATTGTGAAGAAATCTAAATCCCCTGCATTGACAATATCTAGCTTATTAATATCTGCCTTTTCTTTTTGCATTAGTGATTGTAAGACGGCTTGCTCTAATGGCGCACCCCAACCACCATAGGTTTTACCTTCAAAATCCTTTGGCGATGTAATGCCCTTTGAAGCAATAGAAGCAAAGCCAGATGTATTATGCTGTATAATTGCTGCGATTGAGACCAGCGGCACATCCTGTACTCGTGCCTGTGTTATGCCTTCCTGATAGCTCACGCCAAAATCCGCCTTTCCAGAAGCAACAAGCTGATCTGCACCCGCCTCACCAGGCATAATAATATCAACATCTAAGCCCTGTTCCTCAAAATAACCGAGTTTTTTTGCAACATATAGTCCTGTATGATTTGTATTCGGCGTCCAATCCAGTACCACAGACACCTTTTTCAGCTTGTCAGCAGCCTGCTTATCCTCCTTGTCACTACAGCCTGCTAATGTTAATAGTGCTACCATTAGAATAAATAACCATTTCTTCATGTGAAAGCCTCCCAGTTTGTAATATGAAAGTGTTCATGAATGAATGTTGTCACCAGAAGAAAGCGTATACAATGTTGGCAAGCTGTTGCTTGAAAACATAAAAAAACGCCTAGGATTCCTCCCAGACGTATTGCAATCAATCTTCAAAACTTTGCTTTTTTGAATAGATGTTCCCTACGCTGGTACGAGCCAAATCAGGTTCAAAGGGTCAGCGTCTATCGGACACAATCTCAGCTAGCAATTACTAGCCCCCCTACATTCTTTCGCTATGAACTTTTCGATGATTATTATACCCATAGTTTCACTTAAATGACAAGGTGCTATTTTTGAAATGAGCTTAAAGCCCAGCACTCCTAAGAGACTGGGCATTCTTTTAGCTTGGTTTCTGTTCTTTTTTGGCTGTGACAACATGAGAGATTGCCCCATCTGTTGCAATATCCACTTTAAATGAACCGTTGGAATGGCGATCCGCACGAGACAATGCTTGCACGTCAATCACCTCTTGAACACCTTTTTCAGTTTCAATCACAACCTGCTCCCCGTCTGTTGCTTGAACAACTGCCACAATTCGGTGAGGGTTTGCTTTTAACTCTGTTAATACTTTTAGTCCACGTTTTGCACGACCTGCTACTTCAACTTCAGCGACATTCATTTTCTTCACGGCCCCACGCTGTGTCACAATCACTACATATTGGGTAACATCAGGCTGTAATACATTGACGCCAACTAAGGCTTCTCCATCTTTTAGTGTGATCCCTTTCACACCGCCTGTTTTCACACCTGTCACAGGTAGTTCCTCCATTGGGAAACGAATTGCATAGGCTGTATCCGTTGTGAGCATCAGCTCCACGTCATCTGTTACAAACGATGCATAGATCATCGCATCACCAGCCTTGACGTTCATCGTTTTAATAGGCTTTGAATAACGTGTCACTGCATAGTCTACGAGTGGTGAGCGCTTAATTTGACCATCTTTTGTGGCTGTGAAGACATACGTATTTGGCTGTTCAAATGTTTCGAAGCCATAAACCGCAATAATCGATTCATCTTCCCCTGTTGGGACAATACTTGAAATATGCTGACCGAGATCCTTCCAACGTATATCAGGCAGCTCATGAACAGGCTGATAAATATAATTGCCTCGATTTGTGAACAGCAATAGATGGTGCTGTGTATTTAAGTTTGCTTCATACAATAAATAATCTGAATCCTTCATGGCAAAATCTTGCCCATTTGAAGCGGCATGAGAACGTGTGGATGTGCGTTTAATATAACCATCCTTCGTTACTGTTACGACAACCTCCTCACTTGGCACAAGGACATCCAATGTAATTTTAATTTCTTCAATTTCTTGCTCAATCTTCGAGCGGCGAGGCTCTGTAAAGCGTTTCTTAATATCAAGCAGCTCTTGTTTAATAACACGCACAAGCTTAGCCTCACTTTGTAGAATCCCCTCTAGCTTCGCAATTAACTTATCTAACTCGTCCTGTTCCTGACGAAGCTCTGTAATATCCGTATTCGTTAAACGGTATAATTGCAGGCTTACAATGGCCTCTGCCTGTACTTCTGTAAAATCAAACTTCTCTTGTAAATTAAGCTTTGCATCCTTCTTATCATTAGAAGAACGAATTGTCGCAATGACTTCATCTAAAATCGAAAGAGCTTTAATTAATCCATCTACAATATGAGAACGGTCCTTTGCCTTTTGCAAATCATAAATGGAGCGGTTTGTTACCACTTCTTTTTGATGGGCAATATACGCATCTAGCAATAATGGCAATGTCATCATCGTTGGACGACGATTATGAATGGCAATCATATTAAAATTATAAGCTACCTGTAAATCCGTTGTTTTAAACAAGTACTGTAAAATTCCTTGTCCTGGTACATCCTTTTTCAGCTCAATTACCACTCGTAAGCCTGTACGGTCTGATTCATCACGAATTTCCGCAATGCCTTCTAGTCGTTTATCTACACGTTGCTCATCAATTTTTTTTACAAGATTCGCTTTATTTACATCATATGGTAACTCAGTGATAACAATTTGCTCTTTACCACCCTTGATTGGTTCAACAACTGCTTGTGCACGGACGATGATTTTACCACGACCTGTTTCGTATGCCTTTTTAATGCCATCAACACCTTGAATGATGCCACCCGTTGGGAAATCAGGCCCTTTCATCACTGTCATCAATTCATCTACAGTAACATTAGGCTTGTCTAAGCGCATCAACACAGCATCCAGTACTTCATCTAAGGCATGTGGCGGAATATCTGTCGCATAGCCAGCGGAAATCCCTGTAGAGCCGTTGACTAAAAGGTTAGGAAAACGTGCTGGTAAAACAGTTGGCTCCATATCCTGATCATCAAAGTTTGGTACAAACTCGACCGTTTTCTTGCCAATATCTCGTAGCATTTCAGCAGCAATAGCAGATAGTCTTGCCTCTGTATAACGCATCGCAGCTGGAGGATCGCCATCGACTGACCCATTGTTCCCGTGCATCTCAATGAGCATATGACGTGCCTTCCAGTCCTGACTCATCCGTACCATCGCTTCATACACAGAGCTATCGCCGTGCGGATGATAGTTACCAATTACGTTACCCACTGTTTTTGCGGATTTACGGAACGGTTTATCATGTGTGTTGCCCTCCGTAAACATCGCATATAGAATACGGCGCTGTACTGGTTTAAGACCGTCACGTGCATCAGGCAACGCGCGGTCTTGAATAATATATTTACTATAGCGACCAAAACGGTCACCCATCACTTCTTCTAACGGTAAATCTTGGAACTTTTCTGTACTACTCATGCTTGGTCCTCCTCTTGTTGGATGAATTCATTCTCTAGAATGTTAGAATCATCCTCCATACCGAAGTCTACATTGGCTTCGATCCATTTACGACGTGGTTCTACCTTATCGCCCATTAACGTCGTGACACGTCTCTCCGCACGTGCACCATCCTCGATTGTGACACGAATCAATGTCCGTGTTTCAGGGTTCATCGTTGTGTCCCATAGTTGG
Organism: Lysinibacillus sp. BSL11; assembly: GCF_052928325.1. Classification (NCBI taxonomy): domain Bacteria; kingdom Bacillati; phylum Bacillota; class Bacilli; order Caryophanales; family Bacillaceae; genus Lysinibacillus; species Lysinibacillus sp. BSL11. The sequence continues at coordinate 20,566 of NZ_JAVGCX010000007.1, forward strand.
TCTGCATTCATCTCGCCAAGACCTTTATAGCGCTGTAATATGTAACCCTTGCCAACCTTTTTGATGGCCTTTTGTAAATCGCTTTCTGTCCAAGCATATTCAATGATTTCTTTTTTTCCAGTACCTTTTGAGACTTTATAAAGCGGCGGTAGTGCGATATAGACCTTCCCAGACTCAATAAGTGGACGCATATAACGGTAGAAGAATGTTAATAGCAAGACTTGAATATGTGCCCCGTCCGTATCCGCATCGGTCATGATGACTACTTTATCGTAGGCAGAATCCTCCACCGCAAAATCCGTACCAACACCTGCTCCAATCGCATGGATAATCGTCGAAATTTCTTCGTTTTTCATAATATCTTGTAGTTTGGCTTTTTCTGTGTTGATTACTTTCCCGCGCAATGGCAGAATCGCTTGGAATGTACGGTCACGACCTTGTTTAGCAGAGCCACCCGCAGAATCACCCTCGACTAAATACAGCTCATTTTTTGCTGCATTACGTGACTGAGCTGGCGTTAATTTTCCAGATAGAATCGTACTACCCTTTTTGTTTTTCTTGCCATTTCGTGCATCCTCACGCGCTTTACGAGCTGCTTCACGCACTTGCTGCGCTCGAATCGCTTTACGAACAAGAGAAGCTGATAACTCTGCATTTTCCTCTAGCACATACAAAATTTGCTCAGACACTACGCTATCCACAGCAGAACGAGCCTCACTTGTCCCAAGCTTGCCCTTTGTTTGTCCTTCAAATTGCAGTAAATGCTCTGGAATACGAACAGACACGATCGCTGCTAAGCCCTCACGAATATCTGTCCCCTCAAGGTTTTTATCCTTGTCCTTTAACAAGCCAATTTTTCTTGCATATTCATTAAAGACACGTGTCAATGCTGCCTTTGCACCCGTTTCATGTGTACCACCATCACGTGTACGGACATTATTAACGAATGATAAAATCGTTTCTGAATAACCATCGTTATACTGGAAAGCGAACTCTACTTCGATTTCATCCTGTACGCCTTCTACATATTTTACTGGATGAAGGACATCTTTTTCCTCATTCAAATACGCAACGAAAGCCTCGATGCCATTCTCATAAAAGAACACATCGCTCTTGCCCTCCTCGCGCTCATCAATTAATTCAATTTTTAAGCCCTTTAATAAAAAGGCTGATTCGCGTAATCGTTCTGCTAACGTATCATAATTGAATTTTGTGACAGAGAAAATTGTTTCATCTGGTAGGAAATGAACAAGCGTTCCTGTCTGCTTGGTCTGCCCAATATTTTCAAGTGTTGTGACAGGCTGTCCTCCATGCTCAAAGCGTTGACGATACTTTTTACCATCGCGATGAATTGTCACCTCTAAAAATGTTGAGAGCGCATTCACAACGGAAGAACCAACACCATGTAAACCTCCACTTGTTTTATAGCCACCTTGACCAAATTTGCCACCAGCGTGTAACACAGTAAAAATAATTTCTGGTGTCGGTTTGCCCATTTTATGCATACCGGTTGGCATCCCACGTCCAAAGTCGCGCACACTCATACTTTGATCTTTATGAATTGTGACAATAATATGAGATCCAAAGCCAGCCAGTGCTTCATCTACCGCATTATCTACGATTTCATACACAAGGTGATGAAGTCCACGGCCATCCGTCGAACCGATATACATGCCAGGTCGTTTGCGTACCGCTTCTAATCCTTCTAATACTTGTATAGCGTCATCATTATAGACGCTAGGTGACTGTTTATTCGTCAAAAAAATTCCCCTCCAAAAAACAAACACATGTTCTATTTATGTTCTCATCCTAATAATAATAGCATTTCCTGTCAATAGCTAGCGACAGGTCCAATAAAATTTTAAAATTTGCTCACAGTTTTGATTATTTTTATCAATAGTAAACATCTTCAACAGTTGCTTAAAATTGGTATTTGAGCAAGACAGACTGCTTCTAGCTTCCATCATCATTTGACGCATTGAAGCCTACTAAGTTGCAAAATATAGTTGTGATGCTTGCAAATAGAAGCACACTACCTCGTGCCTTGCGATTAAACAGGATAAAGTTAGACTTCTATTCTACCAAAGGAATGAGCGATTGACAAAATTGCCATTTTGCCTATATTTTTATAAAGGTTTTAGCGCTTCCTACAAATTTATGTCTAAAAGCCAAGTCCTCGCTAATAGATTCTCTTTTGTATTGATTCAAGACTTCGGATGAAATCTCCTTCTAACATTGTAGATTAGCAAGAAAAAGTGTAAAATACTTGTTACAAACTATTAGTACCAAGTGATGGACTATGAATGAAAGGAGTCCAACTATGATCAATGGACTTATTATTTTATGTGCTTATCTAATCGGCTCTATACCTTCTGGATTATGGATAGGCAAAATTTTTTATAATACCGATATTCGTGAACACGGGAGCGGTAATCTTGGTGCAACCAATACTTTTAGAACATTAGGGAAAAAGGCTGGTATTATTGTTACGATAATGGATGTCTTAAAAGGGACTGCCGCTGTCTTACTCGTGACACTTCCCGTTTTCTCTGATACTACACTCCACCCTTTATTACTGGGGCTTGTCGCCGTAATCGGTCATATGTTCCCAATCTTCGCCAACTTCCGTGGTGGGAAAGCTGTGGCAACGTCAGCGGGTGTATTATTAGGCTATTCTTGGCCACTCTTTGTCCTACTATTTATTACCTTTATTGTGACATTAAAAATCACAAAAATCGTCAGCTTAACATCAATGATAGCCGCTTTAGTAGCGCTTATCTATGCAATCGTTTATTATTTTATAACAGGTGACTTTGCATTAGGCATCTTGGTAGCCTTTTTATTTACCTTTATTATTTATCGTCACCGTGCCAATATTGCTCGTATTAAAAACGGCACCGAACCAAAGGTAAAATGGCTGTAGGAAGAGAGGAGCATTTGAAATGAATATTGCATTGACAGATGAAGCCCTACAATGGTTCAAACATGAAATGGAAGTTGAACCTGGTGATACAATCCGTTTTTATGCACGTTATGGTGGCTCAAGTCCGTTTCATGAAGGCTTTTCACTAGGCATGACACGTGAGGAACCTATTGCCATAGGTGTGCAGACAGAAATTGATGGTGTTATCTATTATATTGATGAGAAAGATCTTTGGTTCTTTAACGATCACAATTTACATGTTGATGTTGATACAAGTAAAGATGAATTACAATACGACTATCGTACATAAAGCAGTCTGTCCTTTCAATAGATGAAAGGACAGACTGTTTTTTATTTATTCCAAAACAAGACACACAAAAGTCGCAAGGGATTTGATATTGCCACAAATAGCTAGATTTTTCATATCTCTTTCGTTTATCTCTCAAAAAAATTGTCCATTCTAAAGGTAATGAACGACCAATTGAGGAGGAAAACACATGTCCATGTCTAACCATAACGAGACCTCCCCATCCCATACAACGAACGATTTATTGTATACTTCCCTATCTAAAAATATAAAAATCATTCAACAGTCACTAGGGCATAGTAATGATATTATCATACGGGAAATTGCGATTGGAGAGACTGCCCCCCATAGCCTCGCCATAATTTCCATTGATGGCTTATCGGATAAAACGACTATTTCTGATTCTGTTATCGATAAACTGATGGCAAATATTGAAGAAGAACAAGATATTGAAATAACAACAATTAACCAATATGTTCGGAATTCCTATTTAACAGTAGGCGATGTCACGAATATCGAGCATTTCACAACACTCTACAATGCTATTCTCAATGGTGAAACGGTTATTTTATTAGATGGCTTTGCTGAGGGGATTGTGACAAGTACAAGAAGTGCCAAGGATCGAGCTGTCACAGAGCCATCGACGGAATCCGTTATTCGCGGACCGAGGGAATCCTTTACGGAAACCTTGCGTACGAATACAGCGCTCATTCGTCGCAAAATAAAAAGTCCGAATCTCTGGATTAAGTCCCGTGTAATTGGAGATGTGACACAAACAGATGTAGCGGTGATGTATATAAATGGCATCGCCAGTGACAAAATCGTCGCAGAGGTATTGGCTCGATTAGATCGTATCAATATTGATGGCATTTTGGAAAGTGGCTATATTGAGGATTTTATTCAAGACTCAAAAAACTCTATGTTTCCAACCGTCTATAACTCCGAACGTCCTGATGTCATCGCAGGTGAATTATTAGATGGCAAAGTGGCGATTCTAGTTGATGGCACACCTTTTGTCTTAGTCGTACCAGCGCTATTTACATCCTTTTTACAATCAGCAGAAGATTATTATCAGCATTGGATGATTAGCTCACTTGTACGTATATTGCGTTTCTTTGGTATCAGTCTAGCATTAGTAGCACCATCCTTGTATGTAGCGATTACTACCTTCCACCAAGAAATGCTACCAACACCCATGTTAATTAGCATCGCTTCACAAAGGGAGGGCGTACCCTTTCCTGCAGTGGTAGAAGCGCTTATTATGGAGGTTGCCTTTGAGGTCTTAAGGGAAGCTGGACTTCGTATGCCTCGAACAATCGGTCCTGCGGTATCCATTGTAGGTACTTTAGTTATTGGTCAGGCAGCAGTTGATGCAGGGGTCGTTTCCGCTGTAATGGTAATCATCGTAGCCCTAACAGCGATTTGCAGCTTCCTATTCCCTGCCTATGGCTTATCGAATACGATTCGGGTACTACGTTTCCCATTAATGATTTTAGCTGCTATGTTTGGTTTATTCGGTGTAATGTTTGGCATTATGCTAATTATTCTTCATCTATGTAGCATTCGTTCATTTGGTGTACCTTATTTAAGTCCATTCGCACCGTTGGTACTACAGGATCAGAAGGATGCATTTGTGCTGTTCCCGCGTAGAAAATTACTTACACGACCTCGTTTAGTGAATCAAAAAAATATTGTTAGAGGACATAACTATATCAATGTAAAAGGCAGGAAATAACTTCAGGATAAATGAGGAATAGAATATGGCAAAATTAAACTGGATTTGCTTACTATGTATCCTCACTTTACTGTTAAGTGGTTGCTGGAGTAAGCGAGAATTAAATGAATTAGCCATTGTCGTAGCACTAGGCATTGACAAAATAGATGAGGAATATGAAATTACAGTTCAAATTGTCGATCCTAGTGAAGTCTCAGTGCGACAAGCTTCCACTCAACGCTCACCTGTCGTTAGCTATCATTCGAGAGGCGAAACCATCTTTGAGGCGATTCGAAAAATGACGACCATCGCTGCTCGAAAGCCCTATTTTGCCCACCTTCAAGTGGTTGTTTTAGGGGAAGATCTTGCTAAAGAAGGCATGAGTGATGCACTTGATTTAATTGTAAGGGACCATGAATTTCGTAAGGATTTCGACGTCATTATGTCTCACGAAGCAACAGCGAAGGAAGTATTAAATGTACTAACACCTATCGAAAAAGTTCCTGCTAATAAAATGTTAAATTCCCTGGATGTCTCTGAAAAGGCTTGGGGCTCCACAATAGCTGTTAATATTGATGAATTAGTCAATACGTTAAGCAATAAGCAGAAAGGGGCATTAATTTCTGCTATTGAAATTCATGGCGATAAGAAATTAGGGGTAGATCAAACAAATGTGCAACGTGTTAAAGCACCTGTGCTATTAGGTTATACAGGTTTAGCAGTCTTTAAAGGAGATAAATATATAGGGCTACTGACTGAAAGTGAAAGCAAAAGTGTTAGTTTTCTTAATGACAAAATTCAAAGTACGATAGAAATCATTGCCTGTCCTAATAAAGGGACCTTGTCTACTGAAATTACCCAATCCACTACAAAGGTGAAAGGGTCATTTAAAAACGGGAAACCGAAAATCGATGTTCATATTAATGTAGAGCAGAATGTTGGAGAGGTCGAATGTGATATCGATCTTACCAAAAATAAATCGATTGATTACGTTAACAAAAAAACAGCCCAGGGAATTGATGAACGCATAGAAAAAACAGTAGAGAAAATTCAACAGCAATATGAAGTAGATGTTTTTGGATTTGGGGATGCCCTACATCGGGCAGATCCTAAGCAGTGGAAAAAAATCAAGGATGATTGGACTTCCATTTTTCCAGATTTAGCAGTGGTAGTTCATGTAAAGGTAACTACCCAAGGTTCAGGTACGATGCAAAATTCATTATTAAACAAGCCAAAGGAGGAATAAATGCAATGGTACTAGCCGTAGCTATCTTGATCATCGCGATAATCATTGCCCTTATTTTTATTCCAAAGCTAAAAAAGCAACAGGATAGAAAAGCCATGATTGTATTCTCCTTTTTGCTTCTTATTGGAACGGCTTTAAATATGGGGATTGCCCTGAAAATCCATATTCCTAGCCCATTAGATTTGATTACCTTTATCTTCACACCAATTAGGGATTACATTGTGTCATTCACAAAATAGAAAGATGGACTGAGAAACGGAGGGTAGCTTGATGGAAAAAGAGATAATTAGTTCAAGACAGTTTACAATCGTTACCTTCCTCTATTCTATCGGTACAGCGATTTTAATTATCCCTTCGAGTATTACTGGTGCCGCTAAGCAAGATGCTTGGATAGCAGCAAGCATTGGTGTTCTCCTTAGTTTACTGGTACTAAAATTATTTTTAACACTGGCCAATCAAACACCATCTCTAAACTTTATCGAGGCTAATGAAAAAATTCTTGGGCGTTTTTTTGGGAAAATCACAGCAATTTGTTTCCTGATTATGACCTTTCTTTCGGCTGGAGAATTACTCTATTTTATCGGTATTTTCATGAAAACGGAAGTAATGCCAGAGACACCGACATTAGCATTTGCCCTACTGTTCAGTATCATTATTATGTATGCCGCTTATTTAGGAATTGAGACCTTTGCCCGTTCGGCAGAAATCCTCTTCCCATTGTTTATCTTTATTTTTATTTTTTTCGTCCTTAGTATTACCCCTCAAATTACATTTGAGAATATTCAGCCTCTACTAGAAGCAACCAAAACATCTATGTTTTATAGTATTGCACGCTTTATGAGTATCTTTTCCTTTCCATTACTTGTATTAATGATGCTCTATCCTACTGGTGTCAATGTACAGCCGTCTGCACAGAAAGGGCTATATATTGGGGCAATCTTTGGTGGAATCGTCTTAGTTACGTTGATTGTCCTATCGATTCTTGTATTAGGTCCTGAAAACACAGCATCAAGGACTTTTCCTAGCTATGCCTTAGCACAAAGAATATCTATAGGAAATTTTTTACAGCGTATAGAGATCATTATGGCATTTATGTGGATTTCGTCTATTTATATTCGTACATTTATGTATTTCTATACGACCGTTGTTGGCCTCGCACAAATTTTAAAGATCAAGGATCATCGCCCACTCATTATACCGATGGGGATAATTGTTATTGGACTTTCTCAAATTGTTCATCCAGATATTGTGCATTCTACTAATTATAATAATGAAATTTGGCCAATCTTTTCCTTTATTTTCACCATTTTATTACCCATACTATTGCTGATTGTGGTAGTTATTCGAAATCGTAAATCCAAAGCTCAAAAAAACGAAACACCTCAGCAGGAAACAGAAAATGACAATCAAAAAGTCTAATTTCTTTTAAAGCTAGAAAAGAAATTAGACTTTTTATTAATTAAATATGATATTCGATTTCATCTACAAAATCCCATTCATATGGTGTTTCTTGGTAAACATAGTAGTTCAACCAGTTAGAGAATAATAGATGCGTATGGGCACGCCATGTATTCATCGGCACTTGTGTCGGATCGTCATTCGGGAAGTAGTTTACAGGAACAGCGATATCTATGCCCTTCGCCACATCGCGACTGTATTCATCGGCTAGCGTTGTCGCATCATACTCTAGATGCCCCGTAATCATAATATTTTTATTATCTTTTGATTGTACAATAAATACCCCTGCATCCTCTGAATAGGATAATAATCGTAGATCTGGATGATTACGAACCTCGTCAATCGAAACAGATGTATAGCGTGAGTGGGGCGCAGTAAATAAATCACTAAAGCCACGTACCAAATCTACAGTTAAATCTGTAATCACATGGGAATAGACACCTGAGCATTTAGCAGAAAGCTCGACCTTCCCAATGCCATAATGATGATACAATGCAGCCTGTGCCCCCCAACATATATGTAGCACGGATGTCACATTCTTTTTAGACCAATCCATAATTTCTGAAATTTCCTGCCAATAGTTGACCTCTTCAAAAGCCATTTTTTCTACTGGCGCACCAGTTATAATCATACCATCATAGCGGCGGTGTCGAATCTGATTGAACGTTGTGTAAAAAAGCTGCAAATGGGATTTACTCACATTTTTAGACTCGTGTGTGGCTGTATTCAAAAAGGTAATATTCACCTGTAATGGTGTATTCCCCAATAAACGTAATAATTGGAGCTCTGTTTTTTCTTTTTCAGGCATTAAATTTAATATTAATATATTTAATGGACGGATTTGCTGTGTTTTCGCACGATCTTCTTCCATGACGAAGATTTTTTCCTCACGTAAATGTTCTCCAGCTGGTAAATTTTTCGGAATATTAATTGGCATCTTGCTTTCCCCTCTCTATAATCACTCTCTTTTAGCAAACCTTGCTTGCATAGGATGCAACGAAATTAAAAAATCCTCCTCATTCCATACGAGATAGAATGAGAAGGATTTTTTTCACGTCCACTCTTATCTCTCAAAGGAAAAAATCCTTTGCTGGAATTAGCACCTTTCTAACAATTGTTAGAGGTTGCTGAAGCGTCATCGGGCCAAATCCCTCAGCTTCTCTTGATAAGATTATTTAATTATCTTGAATTGTAACACGAACTAGTTAGAATATCAATAATTCATAGAATATTTTGTGATTCATGTGCATGTTCCTTGCTCAATTGATGTACACTAAGCTTGCTATATGTGGTGTTTCTGCATTTAAAATTTATGGTAAACATGCCGTAATTATGTTACCATATACTTTTAGTAAGAGAGAGGAACGTGAATAGTTTGATTAAAATTGAATTTCCAAAACCAGATCTAGTAATCCGTCAACGTGAACAAGATTTAAAACCAGGTGATGTGCCAATCACACCTTACTTCGGTTTTATTGACTTCCATAAAATCACACGTGATAAAGGCGGCATTTTCTTATTCTATAATGACAAGAATGAGCTATTATTTGTTGGGAAAGCACGTAAAATTCGTCAACGTATTAAAAAACATTTCGAGGATAATGTATCTCCGATGAAAAACCATCGTGATGAAGTGTTCAAAATTGAAGTCTATGAAGTAGAAGATCCAATGGAACGTGAAATTTACGAAACATACGCGATTAATACTTTCCGCTCTAAATATAACGTAGACAAAGTCTTTTATTAGACATCTCATAAAGAAACCGAAATCTCATCTAAAGATTTCGGTTTCTTTTATCACATAATGGTCATACGATCAATGGGCGTACTCTGACCGTTTATTCGCAAATCAATGGTATCAAGCTCAGGATTCTTGACGGTGATTTGAAAAACATAGGGCTGAGCCTCTTTCCTTTGCTCGCTGCCTTCTTCTAACTGGATGATAAGCCTATTTCCCTCAGCTGTAATACTTGCCAATACATTCCCTTTTGAATAATAAACAAGATAATATGGAGCATCATTTTCATGTAATAGTTGTATTCTGTCATTAGAAACAATATTTTTTTGGACATTATCTGGGACAACCGTTAGCTCATGAATCGTTGGTGGATTGGTTGGTGGTGTAGCATTACAGGCTCCTAGCATGAGTAAGCTCATTAAACCTAGCAACACGAATTTTTTCAAGTTACTCCCCTTCCCTTATAAGACTATTCTAAGAAAAAAGCTTTCCGCTCCTTAGCAATCCAGTCTTCTAACTCCTGATCATCCCGTTTTACTAACCGATTAATGAGTACATCATGCCATATATAATCCTCTAACAAATAAATGTGAACGGAATCATTGGTGATAAAGGCCGTCTCTTGGGTAGATGGAGAATGACCATAAATCATTTCCTGACCATCTACCGATAAGATAAACCAATGCGGTGTCGACGCTTTTTTTGTATAATGTGTGGCTCTATGCTGGTCAATTGAGGCTAGATGCTCTCCTACATATAACGTAATGCCATGAACAGGAACATGCAGCGCCACCTCTTGCAAATCTTCACGTAAGACCTCATACATATCTTCCCACATCGACAGCATCACTTTTTTCTTCGCCTTCTTTAGAAGTGACTGACAATAATTGATAATAGATTCCCTGCCCTTCAGCATGACCACTTTAGGCTCAGCTTCCTGCACTTTTTCCTCTAATTTCTCTAGCTTCCCGCTTATAGACGTAAAATTCGACTCCCAGCGCTGTTGCATTTGCTGTAAGAACACAGACACAGGCATTGCCGAATAGGTCGTTTGTTCTGCGGTCTCTTCTTTTAACACGATGCCCTTTTCTACAAGGATATTTAAAATATCATACACTCTTGCACGTGGTATGCCAGAATTTTTACTAACCTGATAGGCACTGACATGACTTTGCTGAACAAGTGCCGTATAGGCCTTCGCTTCATATTCTGTAAAACCCATTTCTTTCAGCTGGGTGATTAATTCCTCCATGTAATCCCTCCATTATCTTTATTATAGGCTACCTTTGTGAAGATTTGCCAATGAAAAAATGGGGTTTACAGCGTAAATAAAATTAGTTACTATTTCAGTAGTAACTAATTATAAAGAGGTGTCATATGTTGTTTGAAATCGATGTACATATTCTCATACTATTAATTTCATTTGGATTTCTGGCGGCTTTTATTGACTCAGTAGTGGGAGGGGGCGGTTTAATTTCACTACCAGCCCTACTATTTGTTGGGCTCAATCCAGCCGCTGCTGTTGCCACAAACAAACTAGCAGGAGCTATGGGCTCGCTCACTTCCTCTATTTCTTTCTATCGTTCTGGCCAGCTGGACATTCGCTCTGTCCTCAAATATTTTCCACTAGCATTTATCGGATCATTATGTGGTGCATGGACTGTGCATCTGATTAATCCAGCATTACTAAAGCCATTAATGCTTGTTATGCTGGCGGCTGTTGGGGTATATACGATCTTTAAAAAGGATTGGGGTGCCGTCTCTACCGTAAAAAATCTATCTAAAAAACATTTGTTTTTATTTATGCTGCTATTATTTGCTATTGGTTTTTATGATGGATTTCTTGGTCCTGGGACAGGGTCGTTTTTAATCTTTAGCTTCTTACTGGTAGGCTTTGATTTTTTAAAGGCGGCTGGTAATGCGAAGTTTTTAAATTTGGCGAGTAATGTGGCTGGTGTTTGTATGTTTGCTTACTTAGGTCAAATTCATTATGTTTATGGTCTAGTCATGGGCATTGCGCAAATTGGTGGGGCTATGCTTGGCTCACGCATGGCAATCAAGAATGGAAGTGGCTTTGTCCGCACACTATTTATTGTCGTTACAATGACATTACTTGCGAAAAATGCCTATGATTTTATGATGCATTAAAATAAACGCCACAGAATTTGAAATCTGTGGCGTTTTAGCGTTAAATCATAAGCTTTTCGTTTTTAAATTTATGACTAGTGGACAAACTGACAAGCACAAAAATAAAGAAGGATGCGACAATTGGTATCGTGACTGTATGCATACCAAAGACAGAAGGATAAAACCGATCAATCATAATGTACAACAACATGCCTGAAATCATCGACGCAATCGCTCCGTATTTATTGGCTTTTTTCCAATACAATCCTAAAACGACTGTCCAAATAAAGACAGCCTCTAGTCCACCAAAGGCAAATAAGTTCAACCACACTAATAAATCAGGTGGATTGAGTGCAAAGATGACAACCGCTAGGCCTATGACTGTTGTTACAATAAAGCTTGCACGCTTAATCTCTGCATCACTAGCTTTCGGCTTCATATAATTTAAATAGATGTCTTTGACAACTGTAGAGCTGACAAGCATTAGTAAAGCATTAACCGTAGACATTGTCGCAGCCATTGGTGCAGCTAAAACGATTCCTGCTAAAAATGGCGGTAATACCTTCAATGTCAGGAGCGGCATAACTTTATCACCAATTTCAATGCCAGGTATGACAGGTCGGGCTAACACACCAATTAAATGCATGCCAAACATGATTGTCCCTATGGCAATCGTGCCAATAAGAATCGCTTGATGCATACTTTTGGAATCCTTATAGCTCATCGCACGAACCGCAATTTGCGGAAGTCCTACAACCCCTACACCGATGAGAATCCAAAATGTCGAGACATACAAAGGTGTTAAATCTCCTTGTGCGCCAAATGGTGACACAAAGTCAGGATTTTCAGCAACCAGTGAGGCCATTATATTGTCGATGCCTCCACCTGCCACAATCGTGCCGATTAATAAAATAATTGTACCAATCACCATAATGGAACCTTGGACCGTATCTGTTAGCGCAACCGCACGGAAACCTCCAATAATCACATATACTAACACGGAAATCGCAAAAATAAACAATGCTGCAGTGTAGCTTAAGCCAGTTAACGACTCAATTAAGCGTGCACCCCCAACCCATTGAGCCATCATAGCCGAAAATAAGAAAACAATGATGCTAATGGCTGATAAAATAACAATGACATGGCTTTTGTAGCGTTCGCGTAAAAAGTCGATTAACGTAATGGCCTGGTAACGACGAGCAATAATGGCGAATTTTTTCCCTAAAATCATGAGCACAAAATAACCTGCTGGTAGCTGAGCCATTGCCAGTAATACCCACCCAAGTCCTTTTGTATAGGCTACACCCGGTCCTCCGATAAAACTACTCGCACTGCCATATGTAGCAATCATCGTCATCGCAAGGATAAAACCACCCATTTCACGACCACCTAGGAAATACTCCTGTAGGAATGAATTAGAGGAGCGTACATGCTTATTGGCCCAAATACCGATTCCAAATATAATAATTAAAAATAATAGCAATGGAAATACAACTTGCCAATGCATTAGCGATCCACCTCCTCATCATCAAATGGTACCTCTTTGAAAAAGAGTTTCATCACAATCCAGATAAGAAGGATCATAAAGCCTGTCCCAGCGATACAGCTATAGAAAAACCAGGCAGGAAAACCAAATACATACGTATAATTTCTTGGATCTCCTGAACCTAATCCATAGGCAAAGCCAAACCAAATTGCAAAGTTGACAAGGACGAGTCCAATTCCGATAAGCGCCTCTCGATGCGCTATTTTAAAGCGTTGATCTTTCACATGTAATCCCCCTAACCTACTCTATTTTACTGATATGTCGGTCTGATGGGAAGAGATGTGAATAAATAAGGATAAGTTATATAGAAATGATTTTGTTATACTAAGTAAAATGTAAGGAGAAAAAAGTTGGCTGATTCTGACGTTTTTCACACAAACCTAACATTCCCTCACAATTATGTAGACATCTAAAACAAACTGCTAATGGAAATATGTAAAAACCTTCGTCCATCTAGTTAGACGAAGGTTAGTTAGTTTATAACGGTCGCTTTGCCCAAGGTTGTAGCGTCCCGACGATATGAATAGGTTGATCCTGTTGAATAGCAGAAACGACACCTTGCGATATTTCCTCATGTGTCAGCCATCTCGCATGACCTTCTTCCATCATAAAACCTAGCTGGATTTGTCTGTATTGCGAACGAGCATGGAGCTTCAATTTCTCTTGGACTTCACTTAAATTCGCCTTACTCCCCAACACATGAAACAGTTTCCATTCCCCGTTATTCTCTATTGAAATTACATTGGAGATGTTCTCTAATGTAGTGTCCGCATAGGAATGAATCCAAGCAACGACCAATTCAAATGGGCCCATTATGCGCGAGCGTTTCTTCTAGCTCCTCTTTTAATAAGGCTATATCACAATAATCAACTAAAATCGGCGTTAGAAGGGCGGGTTTGGTTGTTCTATTTCGCAAATCTTCCATTCGATGGGCACTACGTCCAATTACTGAGACATGGTAGCCATTATTCACTAACCATAGGGAGGTTGTCTGCCAACATCCCTGTTCCACCAATAACTAATGCGTGGGCCATTTATGTGTCCCTCTCTTATTTCGGAATTAGAAAGACGAGCGTTTCTTCCTTCTCATCATACTTAACAGATAGTTGAGTCAACAAGCCTATACAATGCCTTTTTATCGATTTTACCAACGCTTGTTTTCGGTAGTTCGTCTAAGAAAATCATTTGTTTTGGAATCTTATAACGACCTAATTGTTGATGACATAGCTCATTAAGATCATCTAATAGAGAGGCTACCTGGTGGGGACAAACAATAAAAGCTGTCACGATCTCACCCCAATAGTCATCACCTACACCAATCACGGCCACCTCCCGCACATCTGGATGCCGTAGTAGACATTGTTCTACTTCCTGAGGATAGATATTTTCACCACCTGAAATAATCATTTCTTTTCTACGCCCAACAATATAAAAATCGCCATCCGCATCCATCATCGCTAAATCCCCTGTTTTCAACCAGCCATCTTGCAGGATATTGGCAGTTTCTTGCTTGTTATTCCAGTAAAAGCGAAACATATGCTTCCCTCTTACCAATAGCTCTCCTACTTCTCCAGGTGCACAACTTTTTCCTGTATGATTGATGATTTTCGCTTCATTGAATTGCATACTTTTCCCGACAGCCCCCTTTTTTGCATAGGCACGCTCTCGGTCAATATAAAAATTATTGGGTCCTGCTTCTGTTAAACCATATCCCTCTTTAAAAAATATTCCCTTATTATAAAAAGCATCATAAATAGGATGAGGGCACGGGGCACCGCCAGATAAAAATACCTTCATGGAAGGAAATTGATTTTCCTGAAAATACTTCGTAGCAATCATTGCTTGATACATAGTTGGCACAAAAAGCGAAATGGTCGTTTGATATTGGTTCGTTGCTTGGAGTGCCTCTTCTGCATCAAATTTATCGCCAATAATGACCGTTCCTCCCGCCATCAGTAAGGGAATGCATAAAGCATTTAAGCCACCAGTATGAAACATCGGCATATAATTTAATGTCCGATCTTGAGCATGTAAACCCCAGCTAATAATAGTATTCATGGCATTCCAATTGACCGACAAAAAGGATAACACTACCCCCTTTGGCTGACCCGTCGTGCCTCCTGTATAAATCATTAACCACGGATCATCCACATCCACGTCTTGCCTACTTGGTTGTATCTCCTTCTCATGCTGGCTAACATGAAGTGAAAACATTTTTTCTAAAACCAAGGGACAATGACTATCCTCTTCGTATAATAGGATAGCAGGGGTCGCATCCTCCAAAATTTGTGTTAGCTCCTCCTTGCTTAAGCGCCAATTTAACGGTACATAAATGAGCCCACGTAGCCCACAGGCAAATAAAACAGCAAACAATTGGATATGATTTTTCGCAAAAACAGCGACTCTACTTCCTTTTTGTAGCTGCTGACGCTCGAAAAATTGACTCCACTTGCCGATTTCCTCAGATAATTGCTGGTAGGTCCATTGTTCCTTTGATGTTAAATTAATCAAGGCGATGTGGTGAGGTGTTAAAGCTGCACGTTTTAAAATCCATTCTTGCTCAACAAACATCTTGACTACCCCCTATCACATCATAATTGCGCCATCCACATGCAGAGTATGCCCATGAACGTAGGAAGCCTCATCAGATGCTAAAAATAAATAGGCATTGGCAATATCACGTGGTGTCCCTAAACGTTGTAGGGGGACGATTGATCGCATTTGAGCCAAAATATTTTCAGGCATTTTTTTGACCATATCTGTTTCTGTAAAGCCAGGTGCCACTGCATTAACATTAATCCCCTTACGCCCTAATTCCTTCGCCCATGTTTTTGTCATACCTACAATCGCTGCTTTTGTCGCTGCATAATTGGTTTGACCAACATTGCCATATACTCCACTAACTGAGGATGTATTTATAATTTTGCCTCCACCTGCTGCCGCCATATAGGGAATGACCTCCTGTGTACAATGGAAGACACCTGTCAAATTGACATCTAGCACCTGCTGAAATTGATCCTCCGTCATTTTTGTCAGCATGGCGTCTCGTGTAATCCCCGCATTATTCACTAAAATATCAATCCGTCCTGCCTGTTCGATCACTGCCGTCACCAGCTGTTTAACGCTCTCTCTACTTGCAACATCTACTTGTATAAATACAGCATTTTCACCTAGTTGTTGTGCTGCTAGAATGCCTGCTTTATCGTCAAAATCGGCGATAAACACCCATGCCCCCTCCTCGATAAAACGTTCAGCCGCCGCATAGCCAATACCATTTGCAGCGCCTGTAATGATAGCCACTTTATTGTTCAAACGCATACTGTCTTCCTCCAATTTCTAAAAAAGCTTCAATTTCAGCTGTCAATTGTGCTAAATCATCGATTAACGGTGAATGCCCACAGTCTTTTAGACCTACAAACTGTGCTGTTTTGCCTAAATCCTGTAATAACTCTGCATTCATTTCCTCTGTAATCACCAAATCACGATCCCCTCGTAGCACTAAAATTGGGATATGAAGCAACATGGCCTCCCGAGCGCCTTTTGCCACCTCATTATCAACAGCGCTTATGTTAAATGTATTAAGTGCATGATATACTTCTGCTAAATTGCGCTGTGTAAGCATATCCTCTACATATTCTTCATATTTTCCTTCGTTTGGTCGATGATGCGTATAAATTAATGCATTCCATATAGACTGTAAGCCTTCCGCATTTTTTGCATCGTAGAAGCCTTGAATAAGCTTTGTTTTGGATGTATCCACCAATACCTCCTCATAATGATAGGCTCGCTTAAAGGAGTCTGGATTGCCTGTTCCTAAATCCGTGTAAAATGGATAGCCACGTGTAGAAGCAGACGCAAGTAAAATCAGTCTTTGACAGTATCCTGGATAATTGGCTGCAAACTGCATACAGACAGCTCCACCTGTTGACCAACCAATCATATCAAAGCTTTGCAGTTGTAGTGCATCCACAAATAGCTTGACATCATCACTAAAATCTTTAATAGCTGTGATTGGCTTAAGATAGGATGATTCACCAAAACCACGTAAATCTATCGCGTAAATGGTGTATTTGTCGTCTAAAGCATCCATCAGAATATCCCAATGCTTAGAAGATGTCATATTGCCATGTACTAACACTAAAGGATGACCTCCACCTGATCGCTTGCGATAGGCCATTGTCTCTCCATTTGCTAGTTGAATCGTTTTTACCATGCCATTTCCCCCTTATCCCCAACGTATTGTGATAGCGCCCCATACATAGCCAATGCCAGCACTAACAAGCGTCACAATATCGCCTGCTTGAATTTGATGTTGCTCCTGTGCTAGCTGTAGGGACAATATTTGATCGATCTGACCTATATGTCCATAGTCTTGCAAATAAATAGACTGCTCCTGCTGTAAGCCAAGCTCCGTTAAAATATAATCGTGTGCAGATCTTTTCATGTGCAACATCGCTAAATAATCTAGCTGATCGTCACTGTATCCACTTTTCGCTAAAGAACTGCGAATGACCTTCAAAAAATTGCTTAAAGATTTTTGTTCTAGCCGCTCCTTCATCCCAATGGGGTCCAAAACGTCAAGCTTATATAAATTTTCGGTTAAATGGGTTGGGGTTAATGGATTTTTCGTTCCCCCGACTGGCACGACTACATCCTCTGAGAAAGAACCATCCGTTATAATATCTGTCTCTAGTAGCAGATTTTTTTCATAGTTTTTTTGTAATAACATGGCGCCTCCACCAGCCGCTAAATTGTACATAAAGCGCGTTCGTGGATTGCTGTAATCGATAAAATCAACATTGCGATAACCACCTGCTAACAGAATGGTTCGTATCGTGTCATCTGAAGCCATTAAGCTTTTCGCCACTTTCAACGCCATGATTGTTGTGCCGCAGCGTAATTGCACATCAAATGCCCATGCATTCACTGCACCAAGCTCCTCCTGCATTTTAATGGAGGCTGTCCAGAGTGGATATTCCTTATGTTCCTCCCCCATATAGATGACAACATCAATATCCTTAGGGTCTATATTCGCTTTTTGAATCGCCTCCTGTGCTGCCCAGATACCCATTTGCACTGTATGATCAGACTTATCAGGAATTGGCTTTTCATGAATGCCCATTTTTTGACGGATAATGGCCTCAGGAATATTGGAAACAGCCGCAATTTCCTGCGATGTCATCTTCTGTTGGGGTAGATAAATACCCGTACTTACAATACCGACTGTCATTCAAATCGCTCCTTTTCCTGAGGCAGGGGACCTGTCGTTTTTCGTTGCTTTAGCCTTCCTCGCCACATCCAAAAGAGCAATCTTAATGAGCCAATAATACCTTTTGGGAAGAAGATAACAGCTAAAATATAGAGAATCCCAAAGAAGATAATCCAACGTTCGAAAATGGGATAATCTCGTGCAAGCCCTGACAGTGCATGTTGCGCATATTCGATGACCGCCGAGCCTAATAGCGGTCCCACTAAAGTACCAACCCCACCGATAATCGTCATTAATAATGCATCCAGCGTAATATCCATGGCCATGACACTCGTGTTAACGAAGCGCAATGACACTGCATATAAGGAGCCTGCAAAACTTGCTACAATGCCTGCCACAACTGAGGCAATGACTTTATAGTGCAACGTGTTAAAGCCTAAAGATTTCGTCCGTTGTTCATTTTCACGGACGGCAATTAAAATACGACCTGTTGGTGAATTAACAAAGCGGTAGAGCGCCAAAAAGATGACAACCAAGCTTGCTAGCACAAAGAAATAGAAGGTCATTCGATCTCTAAATAGATCAGGTGCTCTGAATGTAAAGCCATCATTGCCATACGTAACAGAGCGCCACTTTTCAGCTAAGACTAAAAATAACCCCGAAAAAGCTAGCGTCAGCATCGCAAAAAAATGACTTTTTAAGCGTAAGGTTAATAAACCTACTAAAAAGCTAATGAAGCCTGCTAGTATCATGCCTATCACGATAGACAGTACAAAAATCAAGAGTGTGTGATCCATCTGCTTAAGCATGACTGCTGTTGTGTAGGCACCAATACCGAAGAACATGGCGTGCCCAAAGGAGACGATGCCTGTATAGCCTAGTAAAATATCATAGCTCATTGCCAATATCCCAAAAATAAAGATTTGTGTGAGTAAAATAAGTAGTGTCCTTGAATCATTGACAAAAGGAAGGATAATAAAAATGACAAGTAACAGGAAAAAAGCGAAAGCGCGTAAGGATATTTTGTGGTTCATGATGTTCGCTCCTTTCGCATCGCAAACAGCCCCTGAGGACGGAAAATTAAAACGATTGCCATTAAAATCATATTGACCGCTAGTGACAGCACAGGGACATAATAAGCCATAAAGCTACCTGCTAGCCCCACTAAAATCGCTGCAAGTAAGGAGCCGGAAAAACTACCCATACCGCCAATTACCACAACAATAAAGCCTAAAATGGCATACTCCATGCCCATTTCTGCATAAATCACACCTGAATAGGGAGCCATCAACATCCCACTAAGTGCCGCCAGAGCAGCGCCCACCATAAAGACATATAAAAATACACGCTTAATATGAATACCGAGAGCCTGCGCCATTTCCTTATCCTGCACACCAGCCCGAACAATCAAGCCAATCTTCGTGCGCTTCAGCATATATTGGAAAATACCAAAAATCACAAACCCTATGACAATAATAAATAAACGATATTTAATGATGATCACATCACCAATTTCCCAGCTTCCTGCTAAATAACTTGGTGTTTTTACTGCCACCCCATTTGGACCAAAAACCACCTTAATAAGCTCCTGCAAAACGAGCATCAACCCTAAGGTAATTAAAATTTGCTGAATATGATTGCCGTAAACAGGCGTAATAATGAATTTCTCTGTCAGCAGTCCAAGCAACGCTCCAGTCACAATCGCGCCTATAATCCCAACGATAAAACTTTCTGTCAACATATAGGTAAAGATGCCCGCATAGGCCCCCCAAACAAATAACCCACCATGCGCAAAATTCAATACATCCATTAAACCGAAAATTAATGTCAAACCAGCTGCTAGCAAAAAAATTAACATCCCAGTGGCCAAACCATTAATGATTAAATTGACCAATAGCTCCAATGTTAGTCACCCCCCTCTATCCAATACCAAGATACTTGCGTTTTAGCTCTTCATCATAAATCAAATCCTGCATATTGCCCGAATTTACTGTTCTCCCATCATCAATTAATGAATAGGTATCACCAATTCGACTAGCCATGATAAAGTTTTGCTCCACTAGAACAATGGACGTTTTCTTTTTCATTTCCACAATCGCTTCCATCACTTTTTCCACAACTATCGGAGCAAGTCCCTTGGAAGGCTCATCTATCAGTATTAATTGGCTATCATTGATAAAGGCTCTTGCCATGGACAGCATTTGCTTTTGACCACCCGATAAATGCCCACCAGCCTTTTTCCAAAACTTCTTTAAGTCAGGAAACAGCTCTAGCACATATTGCTGTCGCTCTAATGTGGCTGAATCCTCCTTGCGCATCGCTACCTTCATGTTTTCCTCTACCGTTAAATCTGCAAAAATCCCTTGATTTTCAGGTACATAGCCGATTCCTAATTTAGCCACCTTATAGGTAGGGCTTTTTTTTATCGATTGGGAGCGAAAGGCAATATCACCCTTTGTTGCAGGCGTTAAACCCATTATCGTTTTTAGGGTGGTCGTTTTCCCTGCGCCATTGCGTCCGAGCAGTACAGTAACCTGCCCCTCCTTCGCTTCAAAATTAACGCCCTGCAAAATATGATATTGACCAATATGCGTGTGAACCTCATTTAATGTCAGTAAGGTGGTCATCGTACAGCCCTCCTAAATATGCATGTTGCACAGTATCATTATTCATAATTTCCTCTGGTGAACCATCTGCTAATAGCTGACCATTGAACAACACCATAATAGAATCCGATAAATCCAAAATCATATCCATTTTGTGTTCAATGAGCAAAATGGTTTTATCCCCCTGCTGTTTTATGCTTCGAATAATTTCTAAAATCGTAGGTACTTCCTCTAATGACATCCCTGCAGTTGGTTCATCGAGCAGTAGAATTTCTGTATCTAACGCGAGTAGCATGGCAATCTCAAGCTTTCTTTTCTCTCCATGGGATAGCATTGTTGCCTGGGCATCTCGTTTATTGTCGAGTAGCACAAGTGCCAATAACTCCTCCGCTTTGTCCGTAATCGCCTGATAGCTTTTGTAATGGCGGAATAGCTGATAACGAATTCTCTCCTTGGATTGGACGGCTAAACGAACATTTTCGAGAACTGTTAAGTTTGGAAATACATTGGTAATCTGAAAAGATCGTCCCAATCCCATTCGAGTTCTTTCGATGGCTGACTTTTGGGCAAGTGATTGTCCTTTAAAATACACATCACCCGCAGTTGGCTTTAGCTCACCACTAATCAAATTAAAGAAGGTTGTTTTCCCAGCACCATTCGGCCCAATAATGGACTTTAAATGCTTCTCAGGCATTTGAAAATTAACGCTATCCACAGCCGTATGTCCCCCAAAACGAATTGTTAAATTATCTGTATATAATATAGGCTCCATTCTCTACTCCCTTCCTTCTCACGTTTATGTAGAGAGACAGCCATGCTGCCTCTCAATTCTTTAATTCATAACGGGAGGTGCTGTTTCTTCAGGACTTAGCTCCCGAATAAGTACTGGTACTGGATAATCCACACCATCTCGTTGCTCTAAGCGAATCGAATACATGGATTGTAGAGCCTGGTGATCCTCTTCACGGAATGTCATCGTCCCTTTTGGTGTTTCAAAGGACATACCTTCCATAACGTCGATTAACTTGTTGGCGTCTGCATCCCCATCCGATTGTTTTAATGCCTCCACAATAGCAATTGCCGCAGACATGCCGCCAGGAGTAAATAAGTCGGGCACTTCATTGAAACGTTTTTGATGTTCATCTACTAACCATTGATTGACATCATTTTGAGGAAGTGTATGATAATACACCGAGAAGCCTTCCATCCCAACCAATGGGTTCATAAATTGAAGCGCAATAATATCCGGCGCACCCGTCGAAATTTTAATGCCCTTTTCTTGAATTTTAAGATCTGCAATTTGATTCCATGGTGAATTTGCCCCTGCCCATACCACAAACAAATAGTCTGGCTTCGCATCAATCACCTTTTGCAAATTGGAAGTAAAGTCTGTTGCAGCAGGATCTGCATACTCCTCTAGTACAATTTCAGCCCCTAATTCCTCCGCTGCTGTTTTAAAGGCATTCACACCATCCCAGCCAAACGAATAATCTGGCGCAAATGTAGCGATCTTCACACCTTTACCTGCAATAGCCGCTGCCGCTGCATAGGCATCCTGTGATGAATTACGACCTGTACGGAAAATATACTCATTGAACTCTGAACCTGTAATACTGTCAGCCACCGCAGGCTCTACCACCATAATTTTTTCATACTCCTCGGCAAGCGGTAGAACAGCGAGCGTATCACCCGAGCTTGAAGAGCCGACTAAAAAATCAACCTGATCATCTTCTAAAAGCTTTGTCGCTTTTTGCACAGCCACCTCTGGCTTTGTCTCTGTATCCTCATATACAATTTCTATTTTCTTACCATTGACCTCCATCGTGCCGCCTGTTGCATACTCAATGCCTAAATCAAATCCTCGCTGTGTCTGCTTCCCATATGACTCAAGTGCCCCAGTTAACGATGCAAGCACACCAATCTTAATTGTGCCGCCTTCCGCAGTGACCGCCTTCGTCTCCCCATCAGAAGAATCCGCTTCCGTTGCACCGTCTTTCGTTTTTCCATTACAAGCCACCAACAACACAGCCAACATCACTAAAAGAAACCAATACCACTGCTTCCTCATCCCATATCCCCCTTCAAAATAAGCTACCTAGAAAGCGCTTTCTTGCTATGACAACACTATATAAAAGTTCAGTTACAAATTAGTTACAAGCTAGATGGCTCAAATATGAGCCACCTAGCTCTGTCCCGAAAGTGTAGTGAACGTAACGACAGGGACAAAAGATTTTAAGATTATGCCATTTCGTGCAGAGCATTTTTCTGTCCCGAAAGTGTAGCGAAGCGTAACGGCAGGGACAAAAGATTTTAAGATTATGCCATTTCGTGCAGAGCTTTTTCTGTCCCGAAAGTGTAGCGAAGCGTAACGGCAGGGACAAAAGATTTTAAGATTATGCCATTTCGTGCAGAGCATTTTTCTGTCCCGAAAGTGTAGCGAAGCGTAACGACAGGGACAAACATAGTTCTATTCCGAAAATGCAGCGAACCAGAATGGCAACTAAACAACATTTCTTAAAACAAAAAGCAAGAATGTTTAGAAATCAACATTCTTGCTTTTTTAGAGTTCACATTTATTTCTTATAATTTGTTTCTCATTATTGCAGTGATACATTGGATTCTTATTGCTTTTTTCCTTCTGCCTAGCTTTATACCGTAAAGATGACTTTTAATCGTACGTTTCATGATAACCATTCTTGTTTCAACATACTATACAATAATGAATCTCGCCAAACGCCATCTTTCATTAACATGTTTTCACGTAATACTCCTTCTTTTGACATTCCTATTTTTTCTAACACTTTAGATGATCCAATATTTCGAGGGTCGCAAGTTGCATAAATACGATGGAGCTTTAATGTTTCAAAGCCAAAAGTGACCAATAATTTAGCACTCTGCGTTGCTACTCCCTTACCCCAATAGTCTGGATTTACAATATAGCCAATTTCCCCAACTTTATTTGTAAAATCCTTAATCATCATTTCTACTGCACCTATTACCGTTTCTTGATGAATAATAGCAAAAACATATCGTTCCCTTGGTGTTTGTGTGGCTTCATCGAGAGCATCCTGAATGAATTCTTTTGTATCCTCTTCTGAATTCGGTCCCCATGTTTGATACCTACTAACAACCTCCTGGGAGGCATATTTATGCACATCAACCCAGTCTTGCTGCCTGAATTCTCTTAAAAGTAATTTATCATTTGCAAGTATCACTTTAATCCATCTCTCCCTCTACACGACTCAGCCATTCACTCATCAGCTCAGTAAACAATCCAGGTTGCTCGATCTGCAAATTGTGGCCAGCTCTATCTAAAATGGCGAAGCTTGCTCTGGGAAACTTCTCTAGAAGTGAAAACGCGTCCTTATAGCCAACCACAGAATCTTGTTTACCAAGCAAAAAGAGACTTGGCTTATCAAAGGACTTTTCGTCAACGGTAAAGGAAAATCCGTAGCTTTGCTGAATTTTTTCTAAAAATGCCTGATCTGCTAGATTACACCCTGCCAACACCTCGGTTGAATAGCGCTCCCAATTATAGGCATCTAAGACAACTTGATTAGACATAAAATCATCTTGCTCCTGCTGACTTAATGTTGATAAAAAAGCAGTATCTGCTTGTACAATACAATGCGGTGGCACCGTACGTTGTTCTTTTTCAGGAATGATGAGAGGACAAATAAAGGCCGTACCTAAAAGTTGATCCACTGATTTCCTCATAATACCGCGCGCTAAATAGCCACCATAAGATTCACCAACCAACAGGTACGATTCTTGCGGAATGATTGTGTGTACAAATTCGATAATTGCTTCTAGCATTTCATCCGAGTTCTGAATCGATGTATAGTCTGTTGTCTTCCCCATTCCTGGAAGATCCACATAAATACGTTTCCACCCTTCACTTTCTTTAAATACAGGCTCCATACAGCCCTTCATCAAACGATGATCAGGAGAAAAACCATGTAGCATGATGATAGGTATCCCTGTTCCAATTATTTCGTAGTATATATTCGCTTTTTTCGTCTGACAAAATGGCATTGTTGTTCCTCCAAATAGGTTACATTTTTTTATAGTTTATATAGACTACGCCACTGTTGGAGCGAGTTGACACGGTTTATAAGCGGCTCTAGCCTTAATTAGAGCGCTTTGTCTACTCTTAGGAGCGGGCCTCCCCTCAATAGGAGCACTTTCATACTACTTAGGAGCAGTTCGAATCACTTCGCTTAGCCTAAACAACACTGGCTAACCCATTATCAAGTCATAAACTGACATGGTGGATTCCATTGGGGTTGTGTTAAGCTCCTGTTGTAATTGCTGGACACATTTTTCATACCATTTTAAGGCAAGAGAGCGATTTTGGAGCTGGTAGTGGCTGTACATGAGCAGGCGATACGCTTCCTCCCAAAGTGCATCCTCGCGTAGCATCTTTTCTGCGAAAAAAATGGCTTTTTTATATTGCTGTTGCCTTGTTGCATTTTGTGCCAATCGTTCCAAAACTTCGATATATAAAAATTGTAGCTTTTCACGGTCCTGCGTTAGCCAGTCGATTTGCTTTTTTTCCGCATAGAGCACATCCGTATAGCTTGCTTCTGCTAATAAGAGCCACTCATTGGACAGCTGTGGATCAAATTCGTTCATTCCTAAGCTGTAATAATAGTGAAAGCGTTCAACATCAATTTGGAGAAAAGCAATATTTTGTAACTGATACATATTATTTTTCCGCTGAATGAAAAAGCCCTCTTGTCTTGCATGGCGTTGTGGCTCTAACACTTTGAGTAACGTATTTAAGACCACCTTAAAATCTCGATCCAAGGACTCGACACTACGCTCGGGCCATAATGCCTGTGCTATTTCTTCCTTTGGAGTAAAGCGATGGCGATGGCAGTAGAGGTACACGAATAATTCCTTCGATTTATCACGTTGCCATTCTTTGTCTTCCAGCTTTCGTTGTGTACGAATTAAATGTAAACTTCCAAAAAGATTCATCTGTACTTCATCATGCGGATAACTAATACTATCCTCGACCTGAAAATGACTTTGCAATGATAAGATAGCTGGATGCTCCATCTGACATATTTGACTAAATTGCAATAGCTCGTAAAAAACCATTCGATTGCTTGGACCAAGTATCGTTGGTCTTTGTAAGAAGTATTCATAGCCATTTGAAACACATAGTTGTGCAAACTGTTGAAAATACTGTTGAAACGGCTTCTTATTACACTCTTTCAGGGCAATCATTGATTGATAAAATAACACATGCATCAAGCCATTGCGATCACCGCACTCCTGAAATAGTTGCTGTGTCTTCTTTAATAATTGCTTCGCTCTCCCCATTTCTTGCTCAGTAAGGATGATTTTTACTTCTGCTAAAAGAATAAGCGCAGTCATCCAAGCATCTTGAACTTGCTCAGTTTCCTGTAAGCCTAGTGCTAAGTATTTCTTCGCCGCTACCATATCTCCTAACGAATGTTTGACAATGGCTAACCCCATATATGGCTCAGCCTTCACACGAGAAATATTAATGGCATTCATGAGGGTCAATGCTTTTTCATAGGCTTGACATGCCCCCTGATGATCTGGATAATCCATTAACAGCAGTGCATGAGCCTTTCTGATATACCCAACCGCCTCTATGAAAATAGACTTCTCCTTTATTCCTCTTCGAATTCCATGTTGGGCAGCATACCAGGCTTCTTTGCCCTGACCTAACAATGCATAAACGAAAGCTGCCAGCAGTTCACTTTCGCGATGGGTTGCAACAAGCTGAGGCGGTAATTCAAGTCGCTGCGCTAATAACTCCTTGGCTTCCTGTAGTTGTCCTGTTCGTAGTAAAACACGCACATCGACATTCGCTCGTTGTATGACATTCTCTGGCAATGCAACGTCCTCCATAAAGAGCTGTGCACCCTTGGCCTTCCCTAGATTCACTAAATTTTCAGCGTATTGCCGTTGAAGTTCTAGTAGTTCCTCTTTGCGCAATGGTGTATGTTTCGCAAGCTCTAATGCTTTCTCAAGATATGGCTCTGCTAAAGCTGGTTGAATAGTGTCTAAGTAAATATGGGCTATCCCAGCTTGAGACTTTGTCATAAATAGGTGATCACGCTGCTGCTGTGCGGTGATTGCACATTTTTCATAGGATTGTTTTGCTTTTTCATAATAAGCTCGGTAGCGATGACATTCGCCCTCAAAATAATATAATTTATAAAATTTATCTTTTTCCTGTGCACTAAATCGATTGATTTTTTCGAGCAACCATTCAAATTGACCAGCATGTACGATTGATTCTGCATGAAGCTGTAGTAGCTCTCCACAAAAATGATGATCATTCGTTTTAAAGGCATGATACAGGACAGCTTGAATATTTTGAAGTTCTCCATAATACAAAGCTGCTTGTTTATGAAGATCCGCATGTAGAGTTGGAAACTGTCGCCATTTCATTTCTAAAAATCGACTAAACAATGCATGAAAACGATATAAGCCATCTGTTGTCACAGGTTGAATAAATAAATGACGCTGAGTTAATGCATTTAGCATTTGCGCAATCTCAGTGCCATAAAACGCTTCCAATAACTCCGCAGAAAAAGTTGGAAAAATCGCTAATTTTAAGATAGTCTCCTGCTCAGTAGCAGTCATTCTACTATAAACTTCCTCTGATAAATATGTGAATAGCTCATTTGTGGGAATCCTCAGCCAATGATCTAACGAAGCATGATGCCATTGCTCTGCCAATAAAGAGAGGCTAATGGCCCAGCCCTCAGTGATCTCTAAAACCTTTTTTATTTCAGCTTCGGATAAATGTACATCTACATATTCTTCGAAAAACACCGCAATTTCCTCAGCTGAAAAGGCCAGTTCGTCCTCTTTCATAACCAACCATTTTTTTTGCAGCCTTAATTTCCTCATAATATCCCAATTGGGTAGTGTTCTTGAAGCAATAATAAAATGAATGCTAGGTGGAGCAAATTCAATGATTTTTTCCATGAAATAATTAATAGGAAAAACATGGTCTACTAGGTGAAAGTCGTCAATCACGATGAGAAGAGGCTCCTCTATATCACAGAGGCAATTGATAAATAGCTTATACCAACGATTGAGCTCATCCATCTTAGGAAAGCGTGATAATTGATCCCATCCACCAAATGTATGACCAAACTTCGGTACGACGCGCTGTATACTAAAAAAGAGATGTCTCAAAAAGGGTAATAAATTATCATCTTCATCAGAAATACTGTACCAAGAAAATGTACTTGATTCGGTTGCAAGAAATTGAGTTAGAATGGTTGTTTTACCATACCCTGCACCGCTATGCAAAAAAGTACAAGTATGATGACGAGTTTTCTTTAGCGTTCGCATTAGTGTTGCTCTATTAATGCAATGCGTGGATGGATTGGGCGCCATACATTTTGATTGAATAACAATATCTGCTGCCATATAAACATAACCTCCATATTTTGTAAGGTTACAAAAATTTCTACAAAAATTCAGATTATTAAATTATTGACAGTTTACCATATTTTTTATGTATTTTTATAGATTTTATCCCCATTTTTTGTTTGTGGAATGGAAGTAGAATTTAGTTTGTATTTTCTTCCTAATTTTTTTACTCTGTTATATTACTAAAATTTAGAAGAAAAGTGGATAAATGAATAGTCTTGATAGAGCAATGAAAAGGAAACAGAAAGCAGAAAGAGTTTTAACTGACTTACAATTGATTCAGAAATGGCGCACTGTAGGCGATTGCTTTGTAGTAGGGGCAGCTGCTTATAATTTGATGGTTTCCCCCGATATTGACCTTGAAACATTTTGTGATGTACCTAATCCTCACATCATAATGAGCGAATTAGCCATGCTTACACTGAATAAGAACGTCATTGAACTTAAATATAGAGATTATACGAGTTCCTATTTTA
Organism: Lysinibacillus sp. BSL11; assembly: GCF_052928325.1. Taxonomy (NCBI): domain Bacteria; kingdom Bacillati; phylum Bacillota; class Bacilli; order Caryophanales; family Bacillaceae; genus Lysinibacillus; species Lysinibacillus sp. BSL11. Next base: position 49,347 of record NZ_JAVGCX010000007.1, read on the forward strand.
ATGGATATTATTTTAAACTGCTTTACCGAGCGGAGGAACTTGAGTGAAATATGGATATGTGGTTATTTTCCAATAGCCAAAAAGGGGCAATGTCAAAGACTTAGTATCATTTATGAAAGAAAATTTAACAGCGGCAACTAGAAAAACTATTCTTGCTATAAAGGAAGCATTACTTCATCTTCCCACACAATACGCCTCCATTTTTATTTATCAAGCAGTCTTAGAATTTGGCATTCGACATGTAGATGAATTTCTAAGATGGACGAAATATCATAACACAACCGTACCGTTTTATTGGCAACGAACTTTAGCAAATAAATTAGGCTTAAAAAAATTCCCGATTATCAACTATATGATAATCGGGATCATTAGCTATGATTATAGTAATTCTTTACGTAATTCAGCAGCTGATTTTGGCGAAAGCAGGCTGAATGGGATATCAAATACTGTTTTCGCACCTTTATCACCCGCTTGACTTAAACGGTGTGCTGCACGTGCATAAGCCACTAATACGCTAGATGTAAAGTTTGGATTACTGTCCAGTTTTAATGAGAATTCGAGAATTTGTTTATCGTTTGCACCACTGTCACCACTGCGAATGACAAAACCACCATGTGGCATACCAGTATGATTTGCTTTAAATTCATCTTCAGAAATGAAGTTCACTGTTGTGTCATATTCATCGAAATAGTTAGGCATTGTGACAATTTCTTGTTCAACCTTTGTTGCATCTGCACCCTCTTCTAATACAACCCAACATTCACGTGCATGTTTTTCACGTGTTGTTAGTTCAGGGTTTTCACCGTTACGAACTCGTTCTACCGCTTCTTTAATCGGTAATGTGTATTGAACAGCATTTTTTACGCCTTCAATACGACGAACAGCATCTGAATGTCCTTGACTTAGGCCATCGCCCCAGAATGTATATGTTGTACCAACTGGTAATACTGATTCTCCAAGTAGACGATTTAAAGAGAATAGACCTGGATCCCAACCAACTGAGATAACAGATACTTTACCAGATTTTTGTGCCGCTGCATCTACAGCATCGAAAAATTCAGGAATTTTCGCATGTGTATCGAAGCTATCAATTGTATTAAACCATTGTGCAAAATGTGGACCTTGCTCTGGTAAATCTGTTGCAGAACCACCACATAAAATCATAACATCAATGTCGTTTTGGAATTTTTCAGCGTCATCTACTAAATATACGCTCGCATTGCTTGCTACGTTTACTGTTGAAGGATCACGTCGTGTGAACACTGCTACTAATTCCATATCTGGATTTTGTGAAATGGCATACTCCACACCACGTCCTAAATTTCCATATCCTACAATACCTACTCGAATTGCACTCATTAAAAATTCCTCCTAACGATTTCGCGACTTTGTGAAAACTTTCACGTTAAATCTAATTACAATAATACTTCGTGTTAGAAAAATTCACAATAGTTTGAGTATGAGTTTTTTAAAAAGAATTTATATCAGTTTTCTATGGTTTATATCCCACAACGGTATGAATACGGTTACAAATTACTAAATCTTCCATGTACCTTAAAGTTATTGTAAAAGCCTTGTAAATAACGGCTATTTTCCCATCTAGTCTTGTACAATAAATGTAACGACAAAAGGGGGCATGTTGAATGAAAAGTACTGGTTACTCATCAAGCACAGCATTGGCACAAGGAGAACTACTTGCATTCCATATGACACAAAACTCAATGAACAAGCATAGTGAATCGATACAAAGTGGCAGTAAGCAACAAGGAGATTATCTAACAAATAATCATTTATGTATCGGTGTTTTACCTTTTGACGTTTTAGAAAACATCCCTGACCTCTCCATCCAAAAAAACAAGGTAAATGAAGTGGAATTTTACCATAGTGGAAAGGATATCGCTCGCTGGTTCATTAAAAAAAGTGAATACAACAAAAATGGGTTTGACTTCATTTAAAGAAGTCAAACCCATTTTTAATTTATAACTTATAAAACTGGATTAATTCCTCTAGTTGATCGGCTGTTCGGGTTAACTGATCTGCACTGCTCGTAACAACTTGAAGCGAGCTACTGGATTGCTCTGCGGATGCAGCGGTTTGCTCCACACTAGCTGCAGCCTCCTCTGTGACAGCAGCTATTTCCTCAATCATTTTACTTACACTTTCACTATCCCTCATGACGATTTCAATTATTTCAGATGTATCTTGGATAGTAATCGTCACCATTTTAACGGCTTCATTAATATTTTCAAAGGTATGCCCAGTCATTTTCATTTGCTCTGATCCCCTCGCGACTTCTACATACCCCTTTTGCAGAAATTCTGTCACTGTGTTGGTTTCCTGTTGAATTTTCTCCACAATGCCTGTAATTTCAACTACAGAATAGGAAACTTGAGTTGCCAATTTCTTTACTTCCTCTGCTACGACAGCAAAGCCTTTTCCCGCATCACCTGCACGAGCTGCTTCAATTGCAGCATTCAATGCTAATAAATTCGTTTGGTCAGAAATCTCTCGAATCACAGTGACAAGCTGATTAATTTCTTGAGACTGCTTTTCTAAATTGTTGACATTCGTTACTGTCCCCTCAAATACCTCATGGATGATGGACATTTGTAACAAGGATTGATCCATTAACTCTTTTCCCTGACCAGTCATATCTAAGATATCATGTGACCTCTGAAATATATGCTGACCATTTTCATTCATTTCGCAAATATTCTTGGAAAACACCTCCATTTTAGAAACCATTTCACTTGCTAAATTTGCTTGTGCTTCGGTGCCTGAGGCAAGTTCTATCATCGTTTCAGTTATCTGCTCTGATCCATTAAATACATCCTTTACAGATTGTGCAATAAAGCCAATTTGTTGATGTAATTCCTTCGCAGATACTTTTACCTGCTGCAATAACTGATTATTATTTTCACTAACAAAATTAGATGCCTTCATCAGTTCTGCCACTTCATCTTGAAATTTAACTTTTAATGGTGGATCAGTTAAATCACCTTCAGCAATTTTTTGTAAACGTTTCATAACCAATTTGATAGGTTTCACTATACCATTTGTTACAAATAGGGCAATAATAATTCCTGTTAGAACTATCAGAATAGTGAAAATTGAGTTGAATTGAATATTTTTATTACCTATTTCAATCACTTGGATACCTTGTTGTAATACCTCCTGTTTACGCTCGTCAGCCATAGCTGTAAAACCACTCATTAATTCTCTTGCGTAGTCTTGAGCCTCCCCATTTAAAATCGCTTCAGCTTGTTCGATTTTTCCTTGCTCAAAAAGCGGAAAAACATTTTCAACAATCATTTCATTCCATTTTCTTCCTAACAATAGAAGCTCCTCGGTCTTTGGAGATTCCGTTTGTTGTAGCAACTCTTCTTCTAGAATACTGGCTTGCTCAGCATATTTCTGAAACTCATTCTTATAAGAACTATCACCTGTCAAAATATAGCCTCTAGCTAATGCAATTTTTTCTGCTGTGTTAAAGGCCATTGATTGATCCAGCATAAGCAATGGTAGCTGCTCTTGCATGATATGATCGGTATCTCTATGAATTTTTTTCATCGATTCAATGGTAAAAATAGAAAGAATAATCATTAGCAGTAAGACAAGCAAAAAACCAAATAAATTTTTCTGACGCACTGATTTAAGTTTAATTATGCCCATTTTTATTCCTCCAGAAATGTTTAAAACCTAAGACCCTTTTAACGTTCATATTGCTGTTTTTCACTCACTAAAAGATCTTTTAATTGCTGTAACTTATCCACTACTTTATGAGAAACCAAGGTAATTTCACGAAGATAAGCTTCCGTTTGATCTTTGTAGCCATGGTTGAATGCCTGTACAGCTTTTTTTGCCAGCTCATGGATGAGCATATGGGGTTCTTCGAGCTCTTTGAAAATAACTTTATCTCCAAGCAATGTTTTTCCTAACCCGTAATACCATTTACCGAGACGACAATTTTGATAGGAGGCTATTTCTTCTTCGGACATTTTTTCAAATCCTAATAGTAAATTATAAATTTTCCAACTCCAGAGCAAATGATCTGTAATCGCTAATTCGATAATATCTTCCTGACTAATGATGTAATTATTTGAAATCGTTTTGGTACGGTAATCATCAATCATATTGCTTAGTTGGTAAATGGAGGAGCCCATATGAAATACAATTTCCTTACTTTTCTCCATGCTTTCAGTGATATTTTGATTGCACTCAGCAATATAATTAGCCGATGCAGCTTGACTTTTAGCTGTTTCTGCAATCTCCCCAAAACGAATACCTTGCTGCTGAATGGTATCGTTTAAATTTGTAAGTGTTTCTGTAATCATCGCTGTATCGACTACGCCTTTATGCAAGTCTTTGGCGAACTGCTGTGTAACGTCTTGTATGTCTGCTGTTATGAGCAGTAATTCATTGATGTCCGTATGAATAGAAAGTACGGACGATTTTGTATCATCAGCCAATTTACGTATTTCTTCCGCAACTACTGTAAAGCCCTTTCCTGCCTCTCCTGCTCTTGCTGCCTCAATTGTTGCATTGAGTGCCAGAAGATTCGTCTGATCAGCAATCGATTTAATTAACTCCATTAACTTCGCCACATTGTTTACATGGTTTACTAAAAGACCGATATTTACTTGCATTGATTTTTGGTTTTCATCCGTTACCTGCAAAATAGACGTAACATGTTTTAAAGAGGCGAGATCTTCATTTAATTCAAACAATGCTGTTTTAGTCTGAGCGGAAATATCACTTACAGAAACAGCAATTTCTTCAATGCTGTTTTCTAAAACCTGCATCGATTGATTGGCGGCAATAATTTCTTTTTGCTGCACCTCCTGAAACTCAATTAGTTCTTTGATTGAAACGAGTTGTGTATTATATTTAATAATTTCCCCTAATCCTGTCACAACAGAATTAGCCTGGTTTTCTATATAGGTTTCAAAGATAATTTGCTGATCTATATTCAATAGGCTTTCGAATGCAAGCAAAACATCCAGCATATTTTTAGGATTTCGAGCTAATTCTTTTACGATAAGCGGGATCATCAATTGATTGATTAACATATAGATAGCAATAATTTGATTAGGTAATATCCCCACACTTAAAAGTATGGATGATAATTTTCTTCTTTTAAAAACATATTGAAGATTTAATTCGTCCTCAAACAAGCTCTCAAAATAGTCATCGATTAATTGCTTTTCTCCTCCTAACTCCGGGTACTTCTGAGCTATTTTTGCAAAGTCCTGTACGTCATATAAACGTTCAGTTAGGTTGTCTAAAATTTCCTTTCGATTATTTTCATAGATAGTACGTAAATAACGAACTAGCTCTCTCCTATTTTTCGAAAAGGCTAAAAAATCTAACTTTTCTTTAAATCGCTCATTGGATTCTATATCTGAATAGTTTATTGCAGAAAAATAATTATAATCTCCAGCTACTTTCCTAGAAAAAAACATTTTTCACTCGCTGCATAGCTCTAGCAAATGGGCTAAAGGCGTTGCAACTCCCTCCTTTTTATTATTCTTATTTTTTCTCATGTGTTTTCTTAGCTGTCATAACTAAAAATAGTATAAACACAGGTACTAAGAAAAACAATCTATAAAATGTAAGATTTTAGTTCAAATTAAATTCTAAAGAACCATTATAAAAGTCCTATTAATTTTTACTATTCTACTTTTTGAAAAATACAGGAGTTTTATCACAGTTCAATTCTGTACAGTGAAAGAATACTTAGTTTGTCTAGAATAATTATTTTTAATTAGGCAATTACGCTCTGCTCTTCAAAGAAAAAAAGGAGGATCTCAAATAATTTTTGAGACCCTCCTTTATGGATTGGTTGTTTTTATAGTATTTCCTGTGCAAGCTGCGCGAGACGTTTTTTATCAATAATTTGGTAGCCAGTCTTCCGCTTTTCTAATATCTTCTCTTCACAAAACTGTGCCAAAACATATAATAAATGGCGATAAGAAACTCCTAAATACTCACAGATTTCCGTATGTTTTTCCCTGTAGACACCTTGGTCGGCAGATAATTGGATAAAGGCTGCTAAGCGATTTTCCAATGGATATGCCTGATTTTGTGTATATTTAGATGTCATTTTTGTCGCTTTTTCACCTAAAAATACACAAAGTCTACGTAAAAATAAGGCATCCGCAAGTAACTTCTCCTTACATGACTGTGTAATCGAATAGCAAATTGTTTTGGTGACGGTTTGTATCCCCTTTGTATACCTAGCCTCATTTAACAATTCAATTTCCCCCATAAATAGAGGGGCTTCTAGGTATTCAATAAGTGAAACCTTCCCATTTTTATGTGTCATATAGAGCTTCGCCTTTCCTTCTATCATGTAATACACGGTGTCTGGAAATGAGCCTTCCTGGAAGATCCACTCACCCTTGTCAAACTGGCGGACTTCTAAATAGGGATTGATATCAAATGAGAAAAAATCATCGATTGGATATTTTTCAAGATAATGGGTACGGGCTTCAGCTGTTAAAATATGCATTTTTTACTCTCTCCTATAAAAAATATGAGATATCTCACATTATTGTAGCGATGAACATGCTATTATTCAACATAGTTAATGGAGGTACGGAAATTATATGAACAATCAACGATGGCTTTCTCAGAATTTCTTTACATTTTTTATCACTTGGGGCATTTTCTTACCCTACTGGACAGGTTGGCTGGTGGATGCGAAACATCTAACCGTCTCGCAGGCAAGTGTAGTGATGGGCTGTGGGCTCCTAGCTCGTGCCACATCCAATCTTTTCTTCTTCCCAACACTTGCAAAATATGTACACAATAAACGACTCATTACTATTTTAGCAATAGGCTCGTTGCTAACTGCCTTGCTCTATATTCCAAGCACAGGCTTTACAGCATTATTAATCGTGACCATTTTATTTAGTGTTTTTTACCCAGCGCTATTACCTGCTGTGGAAAGCAGTGCAGCTACGCTTGTCCAGTATGGCAATATTCATTATGGTAAAAGCCGTTCCTATGGTTCATTTGGCTTTGTCATCGCTGTGTTAATTATTAGTATGCTGACAGGCGTTTTTGGAAAGAACATCATCTTTTGGAGCATGATTATAGGGTTGATGGGCATGTTACTTATGCAGCAATTTGCAACACCAAAGGAATTACTGGTAGTCCCAACAAAAGAACAGCGTGCAAAATCATTGTCGATGAAAACACTATGGACTATCAAAGGCTACCCCATTGTTTTATTCATCGTCATCTTGCTACAGGGTGCACATGCCTCCTATTATAGCTATGGTTATATTTATTTAGAAGATTTACAGGTTGATCCATTCTATATGGGTATGATTATTAATATCGCTGTTATTTGTGAAATTCTTTACTTTATGAAGGCTGATACGTTATTGACGAAATGGCGCTCATCGTCCTTATTACTCTTAGCAGCGAGCGGCTCTTCCCTACGTTGGTTACTAATCTTTATGTTCCCAAATGTCTGGGTATTTATCGCTTCACAAACCTTGCACGCATTATCCTTTGCATTAGCCCATTTTGCCTTTATTCGCTACTTAACAAAAGCGCTACCTAAGGAACAAATACCCAATGCACAGGGTTTATACTCTGCATTAGCTATGGGCTTAAGTACCGCCATCCTTACATTTTTAGGTGGCTATTTATACGAAATATCGCCAGGTCTGTCCTTCGCAGCCATGCTCATTTGTACAATACCAGCCATCGCTATTTTGCTCCTGACACGCAAAAAATATCAATATTAAACTAAAAGCAGGTGAGAACTTCCTCACCTGCTTTGATTATTTCGGATAATAGGAAAAACCAGGATATTTTACTACAGGCCATTTTTCTTTTCTGAGAACCTCAAGCAACTCAGGACCAACCTGCAAATTACTTTGCACCAATTCTTTAGGAGTTAACGCCATCCATTGATTTAAGGATACATCCTGGAATCGATCACTTTTAAACATTTCTAAAAACCATAATGGCTCTGTTCCAGTATTTTCAATATAATGCCCCGTGGCAAATGGGACATAGCCAACATCTCCCGCCCGATAATCAAATGTTCGAGCCGTTCCATTTCCTGTGAAAACTGTCATACGGCCTTTTCCTTGCAGATAATATTGCCATTCATCGTTGTTTGGATGCCAATGCAACTCACGCATCGCCCCTGGCTCAATTTCCACCAGTGCAGCCGCGATATTTTTAGAGATTGGGAAATTAGTCGAATCGACAATGCGCACACTGCCTCCAGGTGTTTTTAATGGAGGCTGTGCCAACAGACGATGTTTAAAGGTTTGCGGAACCTCCCCATATGGAGATGGCACTTTCTGAGAATCGATTGGCCCCGGAACCCGATCCTGATAAATATATACTTGTTCACTCGGGATGTGATCGAAAGCATCGATAGGAACCCCAAAATTCGCTGATAACACTTCTTTTGGCGTATGAGCAAACCAATCCGAAATTGACAGTGTATTCAGATCAGAGAAATGCCCATCATCAAATACTAATAAAAATTCACAGCCGTCCTCAAGTCCTTGAATGGAATGAGGAATGCCAGGCGGAAAATACCATAAATCACCAGGTCCCACATCCGCTATAAAGTTACAACCATTTTGATCGACAGCCGTAATGCGAGCATGACCAAGCAGCATATAAGACCACTCCGCCTGTTGATGCCAGTGCAGCTCACGTACGCCCCCTGGTGCCAAACTCATATTCACACCCGCCAAAGTCGTAGCAATCGGTAATTCACGAACCGTAATTTCCCGTGACCACCCACCTTGATTTAAGGTCATATGCGTGTCTGAAAACGAGAATCGTAAATTTGGAATCAAACCCGCATCAGTCGTTGGTGGCACCAGCATATCAGGATTTTCTAAGTCCCTCATAATATCCCGTGGCCCCTTATCCACCCCTCCAGCCCCATCACCTCGAATAGGCTGAGGCACCTGAAAATAACCCGGTGGCAAATTTTCCAATCGTTCACCTCTTTATGTTCGTAATCAAAATAAAATACTTCTATTCTTCTAAAATGTATGGATACACGGCTTGGATTATTCACTTTCTTTTCTATCAGTGGGTTGGGTGGCTAAGCCTGGATATTTAATTGAGAGAGGAGCTTGCTATATGATCACTTTTCACTGGTTTTGGAGCGGGTTCTTCAGTTGTTTGATCACTTCTCATCTACTTTAGAGCGGGTTCCTTACTTGTTTGATCACTTCTCAACCACTTTAGAGCGGGTTTCTCACTTCTTTGATCACTTCTCAACCTATGTAGAGCAACCTTCTCTCGTTTCCCTAACTTCAGGACAAACCCTTACTTACTCTTTCGTCCAATAGCCTCCACCGCACATTCATGTAGGATTTGTAAGCCTTCCTGTAATTCTTCATAGGTTGCATAGGCGTAGGATAGACGAATATGATGATGATCTTGTGGATCGTAGATATAGCCTGGATTGATTAATACTTGTTGCTGCAACAGTTTCATAAAGAAGTCTTTATCTACAAGCGGCTCATGAAACTTGAGCCAAATATAAAAGCCTCCTCTTGGTTTGCTCCAATTCGCCACATCTGTAAATGTCTCCTTTAAAAGCTGTTCCGTAAAATCGGCTCGCTCCTGTAATTGTTGACGTAATCCTGCGAGATGCTTTTCATATTTTCCTGATTGCAGCCAATGTAGGACAATTTCTTGAGAAATGGCACTTGAGCCATAGTCTGTTTGCATTTTTATATCAGCTAACCGCTCAATGACAGTGGTTGGACCGATGAGCCAACCAATGCGTAGCCCTGGGCTTAAGGTTTTAGAGACGCTGCCAATATAAAGAACTTGTCCGCTATTATCCATGGCCTTAAGCGGCTGTGATGCCTCTTCAAAAAGCAATTCATGATAAACATCATCTTCTACAATCGGAATGCGTGATGTCTGACAGGCTTCATATAGCTGTTCTTTTTCTCGTGTTGTCCATACATGACCTGTTGGATTATGTAAAGTAGGTATGGCATAAAACACGGCTTGTTTCTTTCGTTTCCTTTGCGCCAATGTTTGAGCAAGCTGTTCATCACGATCAATGCTAATCATTTGCATGCCAACCGACTGAAAAGGGTGAACAGAATTTAAATAGGAGGTTGGCTCCTGAAACACAATAGACCCTTGCTCTAATAAGCCAACAGCAATCAATTGTAGTGCCTGAAGAGCCCCTGAGACAATACAGACGTTTTGAGGCTCAGCGGGAATGCCTCTTTTTTGAACATATTTACAAATAGCTTTACGGAGCTGATCATTGCCTTGTGGCGAAGAGTAGCCTAATGCTTTGGGTTGAAAGGATAGCTCTCGCAGTGAAGCTTCTATTTCCTCGGTAGGCAACAAACTGGGTGCTAGCTCTCCCGTTCCTAAACGTATTACATCCTCACGCTGTTCGTATTCGTTAATTAATTGGATGGTGTGGTAGTTTGGCTTGTGGATGCTTGTTTCGATATAAGTTTGCCAATTCGGCTGTGTTTGTTGGATTAATGCATGCCAGGAATTGTACGTAACATAAACACCAGAGCCTACTTTTGCTTCAAGAATGCCCATTGCTTTTAATTCCTCTAAAGCCTGCTGAACTGTGCTACGATTCACATTGAACTGCATGGCCAGCTGTCTTTGGGTAGGTAGTTTTGTCCCTGCTGCCCAGTCTCCTCGTTCCACATTGGCCGTTACCCACTGTACAATCTGCTGCTGTAATGTATTATCACTTCGTCTATTCGGCTGCCAGCTCATGTTCCCTCTCCTTCCATGCTATAGAATTGGGTGGATAAAAAACCAACCAATTGGTCGTTTTCTTTTAGTTATACCATATCTAAAATAAGTAAAGAAAGGAGGAATGATCGTTGGAAGCTTTTCTTCATGGGATCATTTTAGCATTTGGACTCATTTTGCCATTAGGCGTACAAAATGTTTTTGTTTTTTCACAAGGTGCTACACAACCAAATTTATTACGCGCTTTGCCAGCGAGTGTGACAGCTGCGATCTGTGATACACTGCTTATTCTACTTGCGGTATTCGGTCTGTCATTAATTGTTCTACAGTTTGAGTGGCTGCGTATCACGTTAATGGGTATTGGTATCGTTTTTTTACTTTACATGGGCTATAGCATTTGGCGTTCAAATCCAGCCAACACTGAAAATAGCGAAGCATTGCCTATTAAAAAACAAATTCTCTTTGCCCTCTCTGTGTCACTTCTAAATCCACATGCTATTTTAGATACAATCGGTGTTATTGGTACAAGCGCATTAAAATATAGTGGAGCCGAGCAAATGATGTTCACTATTGCTTGTGTGTTCATTTCCTGGCTATGGTTTTTCGGTCTCACTTTGACTGGCGCCTCGTTCAAAAAACTAGACGGCTCTGGAAAATTGATGCGAGTATTTAATAAATGCTCCGCTGTCTTTATTTGGGCAACAGCATGTTATCTCGCAAGTGGCTTATTTTAACGTACATAGAAAAAGCTCAGGAGGTAACCCTGAGCTTTTCTTTTATAGAGAAACAAATAAAGTAAGCTTTTCATTAAACAATGCCGTCTCAATGGATTTTGCATGAGGCCATTCCTCACCATAATGAATAGCTTTAACTAATACATTTTCTTGTAATAACGCTTCGTGCTGCTGAATATTAAAAATTACCTCTGCACTACCAATAAAGGCAATCGATACATATTGCGCCACTGGTAGCTGCCATTTTTTCCGTGCATCTTGTATTGTACGAATTAATTCTCGTATTTGTCCTTCTTGTAGTAAGCTCTCTGTGAGTTGAACATTCATCAAGACACGGCAAGTGCTATCCTCTGCTAAAATATAATGGTCCTTGACGATTGATTCAGCTATTACATGTTCTCTTAATAATGTTAGCTGTTGACCGTCCATCATGAGATCCACTGTTCCATGGTGTTGTAGCCTTTGTTTCTCTTCATCTGTTAATGCCAACACATACTCTTTTACTTGATTAACCTTTGGACCAAATGCCGCGCCAGCTGATTTAAAGTTTAACTTATAATGCACGCTTTCATAGGCAGAAAAATCATGTGTCCATCTACAAGCTTTGATGTTTAACTCATCCTGAATGAGTTCGCTATAGGCTTGGTAATCCGACAGTTCACCTTTTAGGGCAACAATGAGTTCACTTAAAGGCTGCTTGACCTTTATTCCCTGACTATTGCGAATGCTACGTCCAAGTTCCACAACTGTTAAGACTGTTGCCATTTCTTGTTCAAGCCTCACATCCACTAGTTGATCGTCGAATAGTGGGTATTTCTCAAGATGAACACTTTTTCCACATAGTTGACGGTAGATATCCTCTGCTATAAATGGTGTAAACGGTGCTATTAATTGACAAATGGATGTCAGTGCCTCATAAAGTGTGCTAAATGCACCTCGTTTATCTGCTGTCATTCCATTTGCCCAAAATCTAGCACGCGAACGACGAATATACCAGTTGCTTAATTCCTCCACCAATTGACCAATTTCCCGTGTAGCCTGTGTAAATTGATAATCATCCATGGAGGTTGTGACAAGCTGGATAGTGTGATGTAAGCGGGACAATATCCAATGATCTAGCTGTGAACGTGTACCTGTATTTGTAGCATCATACGTAAAACCATCGATCTGGGCATACATATCATAAAATCTAAACGTATTGTCGAGTGTATCTACCAGCTTAGATTTCGCATCTAAGACAACTTTCTTTGAAAAACGCTTTGGATTCCATGGGGAGCTATCAACTAAAAATGCCCAACGTAGAGCATCTGCTCCATACTCCTCGATTAACTCAACAGGCTCTAATGCATTGCCTTTACTTTTGGACATCTTCTGTCCATGCTCATCGAGTACATGCCCTAACGATAGCACATTTTTATAAGGTGGTTTTCCTGTAAACAAGGTCGATACTGCTAATAAGCTATAGAAAAATCCTCGCGTTTGGTCGATTCCCTCAATGACCACATCTGCTGGAAACTGATGATGAAAGTTCGCTACATCTTCAAATGGATAATGCTGTTGGGCAAATGGCATCGAGCCACTGTCAAACCAAACATCGATAACTTCAGGCGTACGTTTCATGTCGCCTTGGCAAACAGGACAGGTACAGACAATGTCATCTATAAATGGCTTATGGAGCTCTAATTGTTCATTGACAGCTCCTTTGGCTAATTGTTGTAGTGCTGCAACACTGTTAGGTGCCTCCTCATGATTGCAATCCTGACAGATCCACACATTGAGTGGTGTCCCCCAATAACGATTACGACTAATATTCCAATCCACTAAGTTTTCTAGGAAGTTGCCAAATCGTCCATCCTTAATATGGCTAGGGTACCATGTCACCTGCTGATTATTTTGTAAAAGCTGCTCTTTTAATGCCGACATTTTGATAAACCAGCTATCTGTTGCATAGTACAATAATGGTGAATCACAGCGCCAGCAATGTGGATAGCTATGCTCATATTTTTCTTTAGCAAATAAAAGCTCTTTTGCTGCAAGCATTTTAATGATGTCGACATCACAGTCCTTCACAAAACGTCCAACAAGCTCAGGTACCGCTTCTGTATAACAACCTTTAAGATCAACTACATTGACAAAGGACAAGCCATGTTCCTGCACCGTTTTATAATCGTCCTCTCCATAAGCAGGTGCTATGTGTACAATTCCTGTTCCACTATGCTCTGTCACATAATCTGCCATGACAACGATATGTCCTTTATGGACGGTTACATAGGAAAATGGCGATCGATAGGAAACACCTGCAAACTCCTGTCCGTCATGCTCACTTAATATTTCTACAGGCTCTGAAAAAACCTTTGATACCAACGATTTGGCTAGTATATAGATGCTGTTTGCATGCCTTACACGGACATATCGAAGAGCAGGATTCATAGCCAAGGCTACATTGGCTGGTAATGTCCAAGGCGTCGTTGTCCAGCCTAAGATATATTCGTCTCGATCCTCTAGCTTAAACATTGCAGTGACGGATAAATCCTTGACATCCTTATAGCCCTGTGCCACCTCATGAGAGCTTAAGGAAGTTTGGCAGCTAGGGCAATAAGGTGAAACGCGATGTCCTTTGTATAACAGTTTTTCCTTGTGAACGTGGCTTAAAATATGCCACACAGTTTCAATATAGTCATTACTTAATGTTAGGTAAGGTTCTTCCATGTCAAGCCAGTAGCCAAGCTGCTCTGTAAAGGTACGCCATTTTTGCTCATAGGTAAAAACGCTCTTCTTACATGCTTGAATAAATTGCTCCACCCCGTAGTTCTCAATCTCCTGCTTTCCTGAGATCCCTAATGCCTTTTCTACCCCTAATTCCACAGGCAACCCATGTGTATCCCAACCTGCTTTTCGTTCAACTAAATAGCCCTGCATTGTTTTGTAACGTGCCACCACATCTTTTATGGTTCTACCAAAGGCATGGCCGACATGTGGTAAACCATTTGCTGTTGGGGGTCCCTCATAAAATACAAAGGGCTGCTGTCCAGCGCGATTACTTACGGATTTGGCAAAGGTCCCTTCTTGCGCCCATAATGTACGAATCCTTGTTTCTCGTTCAACCGTTGTTTCTTTCTTTTGTTCTTTCTGCATATTAGTTCCTCCTATACAAGCGAATTTGTATAAAAGGCATACAAAAAACCCCGTCCCAAGGAAAAGGGACGGGGTTAACCGCGAATACCACCCTAATTCTATTGACACGATGGCCAATAGCACTCAGCAACGTACAATCATACGTGTTCTTTTTAACGGTAGACACCCGGATTAGCTTACTCCATTCAGCTAATCTTCTCAGAGAGGATTTTCATGTAACACCTGCACACCGACTTCCACCAAATGTCGGCTCTCTGTAGAACAAAGTGAAACACTACTCTTTCTCATCAACGAATTTGTATGCTTTTATTGTCCTTCATCTTAGCAAATTACCAATTGTCTGTCAACAATGGACAATCTTAAAAAATTTCGTTGAGACAAGTGGCAATACTTTGATGGAGATCAGCATATTGTGGCTGTTGAATGGTTTGAATCAAAAAGCTCTTCAGCAATGTTTTACTATTGAATAGCACTATTCTGTATTGTTCTTCACTCAGATGTTCCTTCATTGAGGCTAAGGTTAATGGCATTTGCTGAACTATATGGATGACTTCATTTTGTTCCAGCCCCTGCTCCAACATCGCGAATATAGGCACTAATAGTCGGTCATCCTCATCATGGATAAAAATGTAATCCGGTTGTAAATAGATGGACCATAATGCATGTAACATATCCGGATAGGCTGTTTTCAATGATTTTGGATTTTTCACTAGTTCATCGATAGCATCTGAAACATGCGCCACGCTATGTGCCCATCCCTTGCCAGGCACATAGCCTCTTACATCCTTTTCAGATGATACATAGCTTAGTAACTTTGTTTGACAGTCCTCTATGCTAGCCTTGGGCAAAAAATTATCCTGTAGATCTCTTGCTAAAATAAGCGCTACTAATAATGATGTAAAGGAGCGAGTAAAGACCCAATCTGATTCCTTTTCTCCAATCCCCTTAACTATTAAATGGTTTAAGCTATAATCCCATAACTCCGTTAAGCAACGATGGTCTAGCAAGTTTTTTTCTAAAATCCATTCATAAAAGCTGCCATAAATATAAGTATCTCGTAGCTCACTATCAATAGAACCGATATGTGCTAACATGGAATGCACAAGCTGCTCTTGATTTTCTAGCTCCATTGTTGCTTGCCCCTTTTTCAATGCCTTTAATCGATCCTTTAATTCTTCTTCCTTCAGTACATCTTGTATCAACTCTTTGACTCCCCTTTGCTTATTTATTTTGATACTCACTCTCTCGGTATATCCCATCTAACTTCCAGCTCTCATTAAAACGGACATATGTAAATTCCTTTTGCCAATTATCTTGGTGTACAATCACCTTACTACGCCAAGGAAAGGTAAATGCATTCGCCTGCCCCTTTCGCACATCAGCTATATCATCCGCTACTTCAAGAAGCGTCGTAGGCTTCATTGTATTGTGCATCAAATAAAGCTGTCGATCTGAACTATCCTCAAGCTCCTGCATTACTTGCTGATGGAACGCAATCACCTGCTGATTTGCCTGATAAAGTGAATAAACGAGTGAGCTCCCAAATAGCAGCATCAATGTTGCCACAATCACAACATGCTTTTTCTTTAAGCCTATATAAAATGCCCACTTCTTTTCCTTGTTGTATAAATAGATATAGATTGCTAGACTAATTGGCCATAAAAATAGTAGCTGCCAAAAGAGGACAACCCAAAAAATTTCTCCATCCGAGACAAAATATCGAATGCAAAAGTAATTCAACAGCCATAAGGGCATTGACCAACGCCAAAAGGATTCTTCCCGTGACATACTTTTTAAATAAATCAGTAGAAGAGGTAAGCTTAGGAAAAACGCTGTCGCATTATCTAATATAGCAAATACCAAATCAACACCTCTATTTTAGAAAAATATTACAACTATTGTATATGAATCCAAATCTAAAGAAAAGGCTAGACATTCTAAAATCATTGAATGTCTAGCTTCTTGTTAGTGAAATTCCTTTACTATTTTCATCTCTACGATATCCTTATAATCAAGGAATGGCTGAGTGTCATCGTTCCCAATCGACTGTCTATACTGTACTTCTACTCGATCACCAACTGAAAGTGTTTGCGGAACATCCACTAGAGGGAACCATGTACCATTACTATGTTTTTGCACTAATTCATCTACAGATTTTTGCCCAACCTCGCTAGCCAAGACGCCTGAGACAACTAAAAATTCATGTTCCTTGATCGCTAAGACCGTTCCACTTCTGATGAGCTTCATTTGGCTGTCCTTTTCTGGGATTTTATATTTTTCTCTTAAGGAGGCAATGTCTTTATGATAATGTTGTTCTAAATAATTCATGGCTGCTTGCTCAACAAGCCATGTACGAATGGGATTACTTACATCCTTATAATCGGCTTGGCTTACCTCCCATAATAAATCAAATGTAGCCATTTTATAGGCAATTGGCTTGCCATAGTTCTCTATAAACCCTTCGTTTGTGACTTGCAACATTTGCAGAAGCTTATCATAAGTTGGCCGAGTATCATCCTCATAGCTCCACTCTTGCATGAACTGTTCGAGTGCCTTATCTACTTGCTCTTGTGTAGGTACTAATTTTTTCGATTGCGCATAAGCAAAGGTCGATTCAAAATATAAAAAATTATCAAAGCTTGCCTTATATAAACGATTCTTTCCGTTCATAAAAGAATCAAGTTGTAAATATAGCTCTAAAATCCGCTCATCTAATACGGGTGGAATAGTAGAAGCTTGCTGTTGTTGTTCATTATATTGCTGATATATAAACAGCCCTATGCAGACACTTAAAATCATAGCCAAAACACCATATGGCCAGCGTTTTGCCGATTTTTTTTCATGGCGTTGCTGTAAATGCTGAACCACATTTGTCATCACACGCTTTTTACTTTCTGATAAATCCCTTACTACGCGAGCATCCATTTTACTCATGCAGGAGCACCTCCCATTCAACATGCTGTAATTGTAGCTTCAATAACTCTCGCCCACGACGTAGCCTTGTTTTAACGGTGCTTTCAGGAATCGTTAACAGCTCTGCAATGTCTACCACAGGCATTTCTTCAAAATAAAAATGTATAATGACCTCTCGCTGTTTGAAAGGGAGAGCTAGAATCGCATTTTCAATCAAAGTACGTTCATCTTGCTGTACAAGCATATCTCTTCTCATAACGGTTTGCTGCGGAAAAATCTTCTGTTGCACTTGAATTTTCCGATAGGTCCAGCTGCGTAAATAATCTTTACTTCGATTACTAACTAATTTCGATAAATACGCCTTTAGCTCCCCACGTTCCTCATAGTTTTGCTGTTTATCATAGAATTTAATAAAGACATCCTGTACGATATCTTCGGCACTTTGTAAATCTCTCACATAGTAAAAGGCAAGACGAATAAGCCTCTCTGTATGCTGTTCCATTATTCTTTCCAGTTCATGAATTAGCAACATTCTTCCTCCTCTCTACCCTATAAACGGAGCTCGCGGCTTCGAGGTTTGCTTTTTTGTCAATTACCCCAAATCATTATCAGCAAATGGTGTAATCACTTGTTTTTCCGTTGAAGATAGCACGATATTAGTAGAAGGTGTGCCATAGGGCATAGCCGCATCAATAAATTGTTCTAATGTTTCTACTGAATAGGTCGCTAATTTAACAATATAGCTAATTTCCCCAGCCACTCGATAACATGCCAAAACATCAGGATGAGCATTACAAAATGAAGAAAGACTTTTACAATCAATGGACTTAAATAAAATAATGGCTTCAATCGTACGCTCCATCTTTTTCAGATTTACCTTTGCATGATAGCCCTCAATCACACCCTGCTCCTCTAGCTTTCTGATTCTTTCAATAACGGCAGGAGAGGATAAATGAACGGTAGTGGCTAATTCCTTCATAGAGATTTTGGCATTTTGCTGTAACTGCTGTAATATTTGTGTATCAATATGATCCATGGTCCATCACCTTTCTAAATAAATTATTTATAACATAATACCTTTTCAAATAAAGTTTTTTACCTAAAATCCATTATACAAGGTATGTAATCTTTTCTCCCTTTTGTTTACAATAATATCAATAAAGGAGGCAAATCAAACATGAAAAAAATATTGTTACTATTAGCAAATGGCTTTGAAGCGGTGGAGGCAAGCGTCTTTACTGATGTGCTCGGCTGGAATAAGTGGGAAGGAGATGGTACAACAGATGTGGTTACGGTCGGCCTGCATGAACAGCTGCAATGCACCTGGAATTTTAAAGTCACTCCTGAAAAATTGCTCCATGAAATTGTATTAGAGGATTTTGATGCATTAGCGATTCCTGGAGGCTTTGAGGAAGCCGGTTTTTATGAGGATGCGTTTAGCGAGGAATTCCAGGCAGTCGTTCGTCACTTTGATGAACAGAAAAAACCGATTGCAACAATCTGTGTAGCTTCTCTTATTTTAGGCCACAGTGGGATTCTTCTGCATCGTCAAGCAACAACCTATAATCATCCAACAAGTAAACGTTTAACACAGCTAAAGGGCTATGGCGCAGCAATTGTCAACGAGCGTATTGTGCAAACTGATCATATCATCACCTCCTCCAATCCAGGAACAGCCTTTGATGTTGCCTTTCGCTTACTAGAAACTCTAACATCTGCTCCAAACACAGCGAAAGTAAAAGAATTAATGGGCTTCCACTAAAGCATAAAAAAAGTAGGCTTATACCAATATACTTGGCATAAACCTACTTTTTGTATTATTTACTTACTGGTGCTGTTTCTGATGCACTTAAATCCATTTCCTTTGCATTGTCTAGCACATCTTTTGGAATCGTAATTGTCGTTACCGCATTGAAATCATGATATTTAATCGTTGTTTGCTGTCTTGTTTTGATCGAATTGCCTTCTACTTGCATCTTTAATGTCATATCCATAGCAATTTCTTCTACATCGAATGTTTCTTTATTAATCAATAATTTATATGTGAGACCATCAAAGGAAATATTGCCTAATTGTGCCTCTAGATCGGCTTCCATTCCTAAATCCATTGCGCCAAGCTGCTGCTTCACTAGTTCTGTGAATTTATCGCCAGAACCTTTTAATGTTAACTCATAACGGTTTGCTGATTCTACTAATGTGAAATCTTCAGCAAATGCTTGTAGCATTTCCAATTGTTCAGTTGCATCTGGCTGCATTCCTGTTTGGCTCAGTACATCTTCAAATAATTGTTTCGGGAACTTTACCCAGGCCTTTTGTTCTGCCTCATACATATACATACCATCTTTAGCCGTCATATACATTTTAATCGGCAAATTAATCGCTTCACCGCTTGTTGGATCTGTTAAAGCCATTGAACCATCAGCAAAGAATTGCATTGGCTCTGTAACAATTTCCATCTTCATGTTGCCTTTAGAATCCATTTTCATGGTTTCCTTACCATCGTTTGCCTCTACTGTCTGAGAGATCGTCATGGTAGCCTTCATGCTTTTTAGCTCTTTTTGCTTGGCTAATGTTTTCGTAAATACTTCCTCTAACAAAGCACTATCCTGTGTTGTAGTAGGCTGTTCTTCTGTTACTTGCTCCTCTTTAGGCTCTTCCTCTTTTACTTCCGTTGTAGGCTGTGTATCCTCAGCTAAGCCTAATGCGTTCACAATAAATGTTGCTAATTGACCACGTGTAACATTTTTATCTACACCAAATTCTGTGGCAGTAACACCCTTCGCAACGCCTGCCTCATACAGGGCTGTTACTGCATCTGCAAATGGACTATCTTGCTGTACATCTGTGAATGGACTTTTACCTTCTGCTGTTAAACCTGCAGCCTCTGCTACCATTACCGCCATTTGACCACGAGTAATTGTGTCATCTGGACGGAATGTATCATCCTCATAGCCTTGTACAACGCCAAGATTAACTAATGTAACAATCGCTTTATAGTATGGGCTAGATGAGTCGACATCCTTAAAATTCGGATTCTCGACAGCCGTATCCGTTGTAGTTAGATGAAATGCACTTGCTATCATCTTCGCTGCCTGTCCGCGTGTTACATCCTTTGAGGGCTTAAATGTACCATCTGGAAAGCCATTAATGATGTCTGCTGCATGCAATGTGGAAATACTATTAAAATGTGCATAATCTTCGCTCACATCTGAAAATGGACTAGCCGCCGATACAGGTACTACAGCAACAGCAGTAACCGCCATTGCAGCTGTTGCCGCTGTATAAAACTTATGTTTTTTCTTTGTCATAATCAATCGTCCCCCGTTTATGTAAAAATTTTATCCTTACCTATTAATTTTACCGAAAGAATTGGAAAAATGCTAGGTTCATTGGAAATTAAATTATAATTATCCATTAAATCCGTCATTTGGTGCTATTTATACATATTTTGGCCACTTCTATCCAACACTCTCTTAATAAATAAAAAAACCGACCTCCTAAGAGATCGGTTTTTATGATGATGATTACTCAGCAGCTTTTGCGCGTAGAACCATTTGTAGGATACCACCATGACGGTAGTAGTCTACTTCTACTTCTGAGTCGAAACGAGCTAAAGCTTGGAAAGTTTTAACTGTGCCGTCTTCAGATTTAGCAGTTACTGTTAAGATTTCACGTGGTTTTACGTTGTCAGTAATGTTAACAGAGATTTCTTCTTTACCAGTTAAGCCTAATGTATCAGCGGATTCACCTGGCATAAATTGAAGTGGAAGAACACCCATCATTACTAGGTTAGAACGGTGGATACGCTCGTAAGATTGTGCGATAACAGTTTTCACGCCAAGTAGGAATGTACCTTTCGCAGCCCAGTCACGAGAAGAACCCATACCGTAGTCGTTACCAGCAAGTACGACTAAGCCAGTACCTTGTTCTTGGTATTTCATACATGCGTCATAGATGTACTCTACTTCGCCTGTTGGCCAGTAAGTAGTGAATCCACCCTCTGTACCAGGAGCAACTTGGTTACGGATACGGATGTTTGCAAATGTACCACGCATCATTACTTCGTGGTTACCACGACGAGAACCGTAAGAGTTGAAGTCACGGATTGCAACACCGTTTTCAATTAAATATTTACCTGCAGGTGTTTCTTTACCGATTGCACCAGCTGGAGAAATATGGTCAGTTGTGATTGAGTCACCGAACTTCGCCATAATGCGTAAGCCGTCTAAGCCTTTAATAGCTTCTGGCTCTTTTGCAAGACCTTGGAAGAATGGTGGGTTTTGGATGTAAGTTGATTTGTCATCAAATGTGTAAAGAGACTCAGTTGATGTTTCAATTGCATTCCATTTTTCGTTCGCTGTGAATACAGTTTCGTATTCTTTTTGGAATAACTCACGGTTAACAACAGTACCTAATACTGCATTAACTTCTTCAGTTGATGGCCAGATATCAGCGAAGAATACTTCGTTACCATCTTTGTCTTTACCAAATGAATCTTTTTGTAGATCGATATCCACTGTACCAGCAAGTGCATAAGCAACAACAAGTGGTGGAGAAGCTAAGTAGTTAGCTTTTACAAGTGGGTGTACACGACCTTCAAAGTTACGGTTACCAGAAAGAACTGAAGTTACGAATAAGTCATTTGCTTTAATTGCTTCTTCGATTTCAGGTAATAATGGACCTGAGTTACCAATACATGTTGTACAACCATAACCTACAGTGTTGAAACCGATTTGGTCAAGGTATGATTGTAAACCTGAATCTTCAAGGTAACCAGTTACAACTTTAGAACCTGGTGCTAAAGAAGTTTTTACCCATTTCGGCACTGTTAGACCTTTTTCTACAGCTTTTTTCGCCACTAAGCCCGCAGCGATTAATACGTATGGGTTAGAAGTGTTTGTACAAGAAGTGATCGCAGCTATCGCAACAGCACCTGTTGGAATTTCTACATCGCCTTCAGCGAATTTCGCTACAGAAGTTTTTGCGAATTCATCTTCTGTTAAACCGAAACCTTGTGTACCTTGTGGTGCCACTACTGCTTCTTTGTAACGAGAACGCATTTGAGATAGTGGAATTAAGTCTTGTGGACGTTTTGGACCAGAAAGGTTTGGTTCGATTTCAGCTAAGTTTACTTCTAAAACATCTGTGTAAACTGGCTCTAATGTTGGATCGAAGAACATGTGGTTCGCTTTTAAGTAAGCTTCTACAACCGCAATGTGCTCTTCGTCACGACCAGTTAAACGCATGTAGTTTAATGATTCTTCGTCGATTGCGAAGTAACCACATGTAGCACCATATTCAGGAGCCATGTTAGAGATTGTCGCACGGTCAGCTAGTGGTAATTTAGATACGCCAGGTCCGAAGAACTCAACGAATTTACCAACTACGCCACGTTGACGTAATACTTGTGTTACTTTTAATGCTAAGTCAGTAGCAGTTGTTCCGTTTGGAAGATCGCCAACTAATTTAACACCGATAACTTCTGGAATTGGGAAGTATGAAGGCTGACCAAGCATACCTGCTTCAGCTTCGATACCACCTACACCCCATCCAAGAACGCCGATACCGTTGATCATTGTTGTATGAGAGTCAGTACCTACTACTGAATCTGGGAATGTTTCGAATGTGCCATCAGCATTTTCGTTTACGTGTACAACTGGAGCTAAGTACTCTAAGTTTACTTGGTGAACGATACCTGTTGCTGGTGGTACAGCACGGAAGTTATTGTAAGCAGTTTGAGCCCATTTTAAGAAGTTATAACGCTCAGCGTTACGTTCAAATTCTAGGTCCATGTTCGCTTGTAATGCAGATGCATTACCATATTTGTCAACTTGTACTGAGTGGTCAATAACAAGGTCAACTGGAATAGCAGGGTTGATTTTGCTTGGGTCGCCGCCCATTTCTTTCATTGCAGAACGAAGAGATGCAAGGTCAACAACTACTGGTACACCAGTAAAGTCTTGTAATACAACACGAGAAGGTTTGAATGGTACTTCTGCCTCTGGGTCAGCACCGTTACCCCATTTTGCTAATTCGTTTACGTGTTCTTCTTTAATTACATACGCATCATATTGACGTAAAACAGATTCTAATAATACTTTGATTGAGTAAGGAAGGTTTGAAACTTTTGCAACGCCAGCTTTTTCAATCGCAGCTAAGTCATAGTAATTGTAAGTTTTACCATTCACTTCGAATGATGCACGGCTGTTGTGTAAATTACCTTGTGCCATTTGCGGATCCCCCTAATATATATCTTTTTGAAAAGGCTTTAAAAATGTGTAGCATCTTTTCTCCAATACCCATGATAGCGCATTTATATTCATAAGTAAATTACATTAATATTATCTTTTTTGATAAGCATAACTTATGACCTTGGTTTCTATCCTGATGTTTTTAATTTTTTGATGTGCATAATATCAAGGTTTTGTATTAATGAAGGTTTCTATACCTGTCTAACGAAGTGTATCTAAATGTATTTAACTGGGGTACGATGTGGGGTACAAACTGGGGTACGCGGGATTTTTGTAAAATGTGTACCCCAGTATAAAATAATACAACCTTCACCCGGACAGGTAAATATTATATAGTAGAAATCATAACAAAAAATTATTTAGAAATACTTACTTCTACTTTGGGATTATAATTAAATTCTTCGCAGTTAAACAAAAAGATCCCACATAATATGGCTATTTAAAAACAATATTAATCTACATTTATATTACTGACAACACCTTCCAATATTGATACAATTTTATTATTACAACTCATACAAGGAGCAAATATTTAAATGAAGAAACTCATTTTAAGTGCATCACTTATTCTTACAATAGCACTAACTGGATGCGGTGAAAGTGATCCCTCAAAACCAAAAGAAACTGTAAAGAAAGCATCATTAGAAGAACAAAGCAAACAATTTATAGATGAAAACTTGGAAGGGAAAACAATAGCGGATTTTACAAATAAACTACTAACTGTAAAAGATGAAAAATTGGTGGATATGATTATTCTTGGCCATAAAAACGGAAAACAATTTGAAGATGATTTTGATTTACTTGGTAGGAAAGCAACTGCTTCTGGTGTAATCACAGAATTTGTATTTGAAAGTTCAAATATTGGTCAAAAAAGAAGAAGAGAAGGTTCAACTACTGCTATACGTGCTGATAAGTTTATTATCTATATGGGCAATAGAGACATTGAAAACTACGAGTTCATTGATTACGATGAGCTCTTTGATAAAGATAAGAATAAAGAAGATTTTTTCCTTGGGGTTTATCCAGAAGAAATAACAAACTTTGCCATTGTTGATTTAGATCAAGAAGCTGAATTATCAGTTGGTCAAAAAATAACAGTCGAAGGAACAATTTCAAATTTCATTTTACGTAAAAACTTTTCAGACAAAAGCCAAGTTGAAGAATTTAGTATATTGATAAATGACGCTATATTAAAATAAATTAAAAAAAGTCGCTCATTTTTAATTGATAATATTATATATTTTTAACATAGTTGTATATTCTACAAAAGAAAAGAAATAGCTAGAGAGCTACCGAAGTGTAGACCATATGAAGAATAATAAAAAATGACCAGGTACTCACTTTCAATTGAGTACCTGGTCTATTCATTAGATAAGTTTCAATTCGTTTTAATTAATAACTAAAGCTAGCACCATAACTTCTAACATCAACATTTGATTGATTAGGTGTAATACTTACTCCGACAGGAAGTATTGAGATACCTACTGTACCTGATAATTTCTTATGACCATATTCGAACTTAATTGTTGCTTTACCTGAAGATGAAGACTTAATATAGAAAGTTTGAGCAATTGTGCCTTCATGAGTTTGGAATTTATTTAAAGATCCATTAAGATCAAACGAACCTGCTACTCCTAAAGATGGATCCCACGTTGACGGTGTAGAACTACTTGACATTAACGTAGTTCCTCCTGTTGAAGTATTGTATAAAGAATATGTTGAGTTAAAACCTTGAAGTTTACCAGATTGAGCTGGCATGTAAACACCAAGACTTGATGGGAAACCAATAGCTATTTTATCTGTCAAAGCCCAAATTGGTTTATTTAACCATCTAAAGTTTGCGTGTGCATAAAATGCATTGTAACCAGAAACATTACTATTATTCAACTTTAACACATTACCTTTAAAACTCATATCTGCACTCGGAATATCACCAAAAGTTGTAACTTCTGATGGATCGTTTGTTACTTCATCAAAACTATAAATCTCTTCGAAACTTGTTAAAATTTCAGCCTCACTATCAACTAAGAACTTTAGTTCTTCATACGGCATATTCTCAACTTCTGTCTCACTAAAATTCAATCCATATAAATAATTCTTTTCAGCATCGGTTAAAGATGGTTCACCTTCTGCGGCTTCAACTTGATGATTGAATCCCAACGTTAGTGCAAAAATGACACCTAAAAACATTAAAATACTATTTTTCTTCATTTCCCTACCTCCCAATTTTTTTACAATTTTTATTATATACATATTTTATCATTTTTGGATAAATAATTTAAATTTGAATAAAAAGTACTAGTTTTTTCAGAAGTATATTAGTTTATTATAATAATACATAGATAGGGAGGTTTAGATAATGGAGGCATTTTTTTCTTTCAGTTGCTTTTTTCTTATGCCAGTATATGGGTTTTTGTTTTGTTTCTATTTTATAAAATTAATAAAGAAATTAATAAAGGGACAGAATGATACAAATGTCGAAGCAACTGTTATGACAATTACGTTTATTTTAATTATATGGAGTATCAGTTATACCGTAGCAATAGGAAATTAATTAATAGTTTTTATGAGGGCACTTGATGTAGATTTTATTTTTCAGTGCCCCTCTTTTCTCTTAATTACTATTCCGCTGTGCAATGATAATTTTTAATCCTTCAAAATCACCACTTGTTATAGCGCCATTATCAAATTTCTCCAACCAAGATTTATCAATTAATTTTTTATTGACTGCTTGTTGAATATAATCTCGAACTGCAGCTTTTGCGGTTGTGCTAGTGAATTTCATAATATAATCATCCTTTTCAGATTGTTGTGGTTTAGCAAAGCCGTTCAAAATATCTTTTTTGAATTGTTCTTCTGTAATCCCCATACTCGCTAAATACGAATACGGATCTCTGTGTGTTGTACCTTTTAAATTATCCGTAATCCAACGGTGTGACTTAATACCGTTACCTGCCCCATCAAGTACAACAGGTATTCCAGCCTCTTTAGCTAGTTCACGTAACAACCAAATATAAGCAGCATAGTCCTTTTTAAATTGTTCTTTATCTGCTGTCCTCGCTAATTCAACTTGTGCATAGCTAAGTGGATTACCTTTTGGACCACAACCATACTGCAACCTGCCAACCGGCGCAATTTGAACGATACGTCCTCCACCGCCTACCCAGTGAGACGTAAAAGCATTAGCTTTATTGCGGTTCATGTATGCAATTTCATTCTCCAAAGCATCTGGACCACAATTATTTGGATTACCTGATTCATGGGCAATAACATATTTGACTGCCATTAGCGCCTGATTAGGGAGTCCTGACATTAAACGCTTTTCAATTGTGTATGTCATTTCGCACCATCCTTTCGGTCATATCTCATTGCTCTCTCACTATCATTTAGTCCTGGTGTTGTTGGATCACTCACTACACCAAATAAAACTAGTAAAGCAAGCACAGTGTTAAAAATATCTGTCACTTGCTCATTGTAAATCGTAGTATCAAAGCTAAATAAAGCCGCAATTTGTTGAATTAATAACAGTAGCAATGAAAATGCACCTACTAAAAATGGCCCATGTTTTAAACGTACTTTCCAGTTAATTTTCATATTAAATCATTCCTCCTTTTATAATAAAGGTCAACAATGCTCCCACTAGTCCACCAATAACTAATCTTAAAATCCAAGTTGTATTATCTTTAATTCCACCAATATCTTCTCTAATTTCCCTGATATTTGATTCAGCTACGGCTAGGCGAGTTTTCACATCAGTCATATCATGTTCTAACTTCCCAATACGTTGTTCATCCATTAGTTCACCTCGGAAATCAATATAAAAGCCCTTCTCAAACTGTGAAGGCATAAAAAATAACGCTAAGCTTCTGCTTGCGCCTCGAAATCTTGCTTCGTTATTTCTTTGTATTGTTCAGGCGTAATCTCACCAAATGGATTGCCCTTCGTTTTTACAGCAATTCTTAATTGTTCAGCAGTCACCCACTTGAACATAAAAGCAATTTGCCAAAACTCCATCATTCTCCACCACCTTTCATTGAAATTACATCTAATTTCAGTTGTGTTAGCTGCGAGCCTAAGTTATTAATCAAGAGGTCTTTTTGTATATTCTTCATTTTTTCTTGTGCCAATTGTTCACCTAAAGACATTACTTGATCTTCTGTAGTAGGTATTGAACCCACTTTTTCAAGCGGACCCCATGAGCCATCAGGTAATCTTCTACGTCTTTGCATTATTCAACCACCCCCATAATTAAATAAACTTTATTGTCAATACTTATGTTGGGTCTAGTTGTGGTTAATTTAAGGATGATATTGTCCTTTGGTTCTACCGTTTCATGGTAATATTCATCTTCCACAATCCCATCAGTAACAGGTACTATTTTGTCTGGGTCTGCTTCAAGTAATATATATTGCTCCTGCTCGCCAAGTAATGTCATTGATAATTCAACTTTTAAATCCAATTCCTCGTCACGCTGAACCCATATTAAAACGCCTCTTGCTGAACCTTTAGGAGGGGAAATCTTATACCTCGCTACAGATTGCAAAATAGGCGTTTTCACTTCATTTTTATTGAGTTTTATCGTTTTACTTGTCTTAGCATCGTAATTGTCGATTACTTCAATAATTATCGTATTTTCATTGACTACGAGTTGGGCAAGAGAAACCTCAAATTCCCAAGCACCACCTGCTCCGTTGTAAACTTCAACTGGATTAGCCCCATTAATTCGGTAGTTTACTTTAATGTTCGAATTAGCGTCCTGATCTGATGCAGTACCACTGATTTTAAATTTATCAGTATTAATAATTCCGCTTGGCACCACTGCGTCGATAGCTAATAGTGGGGCTCTGTTTGGAACGACATAAAATGTTCGCTCTATCGTTGTAGATTGTGCTCCCTCATTATCTACCGCCCAAACCTTCAAGGTATGTGGTACACCTTCTGCTAATGTATCTGTTAATACTACCTCGCCATCAAACAGCTTTCCACCTTTAAAGATTAGTTGTTTGGATAAAGTAATTTGAGTTTTACTTAGATTTGTTGCTAAGACTTTCCTTTGCTCACTATTGATTTGGTAATACACTGTTACTGACTGATCGGCATCGTCATCATAAGCAGTACCTGCGATAGTAAAAGTGTCATTTTCATACAAAGTAGTGTTTTCGCCAGGACCAGTTAATGTAACAGTTGGTACTACATTATGCTCAATTTCAAACGTTTCCGAATATACGTAATCCGAATACACATTACTTGTATCTTTAGCACGTACTCTTAATTCAAGCGTTTTTAGTGCCTTATCGGTAGTGATTCTCAAACTACGAGTTAATGTGTTGTTATATGGTAATGGCGTCCATGCACCTGTAGTGTTGTATCTGTAATCTACTTCGTAAAGAGATAGATTAGCAGCGTTAGAAGCTCCGAAAGTAATTGTAGCAGCCTCATTAGGCTTAAATTTTTTGCCTTGCATTGGCGATGTAAATGGCGTTGGTGGAGCAATTGATTGGTTAACACGTGATTTTCGTACATACCAAAAACCATCAGTGTGTCGTCCGTCTACTGGGTATGCTGTAGCACTTCCAATGATACCTGTTTGTACTAATGTACCTTTTGAGTAACTTTCGACAGAATAGGTGTTTTTCGTAACGTCTTTATAAATAGAATTAACAGGTACGGTAACTGTTGGGTCATAAGTATACTCTTTTGCTGTATGTCTAGATAAAAAATTACCAGATAATGAATAAACAATGCTACCAATATTAACAGGTCCACCATCATAGCCCCATTTCGGACCTAAAATATACTTGTTATTAGTTCTGTCAAAACTATAACTCTTAGCATACGATGAAAACGGCCCGATGGTTGCACTGGAATTTGTCCATGGAGCATCGTCGTTATATAGTTTGTTTTCGATAGCTGTATACTTGTCATAATAATATTGTGGCGGTTGCACAGTATACAAACTACTCTCACGATATGCACTTTCTAATCCTGCCGAATCAACAGCTTTAACACGCATTTTAAGGCTAGTTGCTGTTGGAATAGTGTACGCTAGACTGTTTGCTGTAGTTTCCCCAACTTTCGAAAATGCCCCACCATTTATAGATGCTTCCCAAATGTATTTAGATAAATTACCTTCTGCATCAGATGCAGCACCTACAGCAAATACCTTGGAATCACCAATCTCTACTGTCCCAGATGGTTGTGTAAATGCTCCTGGCATGGTTGGAGCTGTATTTACGATTGCACCACGTTCGTACCAATAACCATCGCTATTTCTTGCATTGTTTTCATAGGCGTTATAGTCTGCTTGAATGTTCTGTTGAACTAGCGACCCTTTAACATATTTTCCTGTTTCAGTTAAAGTGTATTGTTGTATATCATAATCATACCTGACATTTGGTTCAGTCTCTCGGTAATTTTTGAGGATAGTCAACTCACGTCCATTGTTCTGCACAGTATATAACGGACTTTGAAATTTTAACTGACTTATTCCACCAGATACAGAATAATATTCGGGGTGTCTTATATATGCTGAAAATCCTTCAGGATACCCTCCATTTGTAAATCCACTTGCCGTAGTTTGATAGGTTAACTTCTCTTGCATTTCTTTCACAGAAGTAAACTTATTCCAATAATATAGAACCATCCTATACCACCTCCACTAATTCAACGCTGTATGTTTGCCAAATACCAACGCCCATTTCAGCGTTGACCGTATCAACTGCAACATTACTACGAGCAACTTTTGCACCTTTTTTGTAGGAATTTTTCAAAGCTTGCACCTTGATAGTGTTTGTTCCAACTTCTGTAATCAGAACATCTTCACTATGCACATCATCAAAAATAGTGACCTGTGTGAAAGCTGCTAATCCTTCTACACTGGCCACTTTTAAAGTTATTGTACCAATTGCCACAGGCTCAATAATATCCGTTAATGCCTTGTCTAATGTGATTTTATTTGAACTACCATCTATCACATCTGCAAAAGTTCCACTGTTGCCAGGCACACGACCATCAAGTTCTAACTGAACGCGCATACGCTCCATCTGACGATACATTTCAATTAAAAAGCGATACGCATTATAAATTCCCCACTCAAAATTGTTTGCATATTCAGACATGAATGGTGTTCCATCCTCAATAACTTCACTAGTTACTGGGTCAGTAACATCATCATGCCATTGGGTGCGGTCATATGGATTCTTCTTAAAATTTAATGGTATTTCACCATTCATAAGATTACGCATTTTCTTTCACTTCCTTTGTTTCAATTTGTAGAGGAAATGCAATTACATACCCTTGAACTCCTTTTTGATAGTTCATGGTTTTTACATACAATTCTCGTCCATGGCTATCAACTAATGCCGCACGATTCACCAAGCCTTGCTCCATTGATAATTTGACATACTTTCGTAAGCCGTATTTTGTACTTGTATGATAAATTTCTTTATCATGAACAACACCATCAATAGTTACTTTTGCGCCTGCAACCATATCACTTAAATATTTTTGTACTAACTCAATCATTATTGGCTGTATCTCATTCATTGACTTGTACCCCCTGCTCTAAATCGACCACAAATACGGCTATTTGTTTTAAAGCCGTAAATACCATCAATAACATTAATAATTTCTTTTCCTAACGCTCCATGCGTTGGTGCTGTTTTAAAACGGCTACAAATTTTATAATTTATCTGCCATGCATATGTGCCGGCATGTAATAAAATAAATTCGTTCAATTCATTTAAAAGAATGTAAATGCCTACCCCTGCTGTTTTAATACGCTTCACTAATGTATCTGGAATTGTCTTAGCTGTAGCACGAATGTTGAGTAATAGAGTAGCTGGCTCAAATTCTTTCCAACCTTCTTCAAAGCCAATGAAATCATTGCCCATATATGCGTCCATAATCTGGTTCATAGTGTCTATATCGCCCTCAGATAGATTGAGTATGCATTGGATTTTAATCATTTTGCGATATTCTTCATCATCCCAACCCCCACGAGAAATTCCCTCATCTTTACCTAGACGATCTAATCCATATCCCTCTGCCTGATCTACATCCCAATATTTCAAAATGGTTTGCTGTATAGCTAAATTTTCAACACCATTTTCTGCAATAATGGAAAGTAATTTATAGTTATTACTATCTTTTGCTCGAGTAAAATGTCGTGGCATACGGTCCAATAAAGTTTGTAATCGTTGATTAGACAAGGTTCAACACCTCGATTTTGGATTCATCAGTTTCTGCGACTTCAGGAAATGCAATGGATATGTTTTGCGGTTCAAAAGTAATACCATCTGTTGAAAACTCTACACGAACATCCTCAACTCCATCTATAGATAACACACGGGCCTCGGCTTTTGTACAAACTACATCTTTACTCATACCTACGCCATGGTGCAGCACACCATCGTATGTACCACCAATGTATCTGACTACTTGACCAATGACCCAATCATCACCGTTTAATGGGAATTGATTACCTTTTTTGATATATACCTTTACGTAAACACTGACTGTTGTAGCCCGTGTAAAACCGATTTCATGTACGATTCCACGATTATCAGTAAATGTATATATTGTAGAGCCATATGCACGAATACCACCGCCCTTTTTACGGAATATAGCCATTGCTACCTCCTCATCTAAACCACCAAGTACAACCGTTTCAATACTGTGTGGTGGCCGTCCTTCTGCATCTTCAACATTCGTGTCATTTTCAATTGTGATTGCAGCTCGTACCCCCTCCACTTCATCAAGAACATTTGATTCGATGGATTCTACACGCCGAGCACCAACTTTTCCAAGTGATGCATAGTAACGATCCTGCAATTCTGCGTCCGTTTCTTCATCTTGCCCATTAAAAAAAGCATCTGGATTCGTTACCGAATTGATGCCACTTTGCGGATTTACAATTATTGATATGTCTCCAGGCTCTACATTCCCTATAGCGCCATATTCTAATGCTTCTACAGGGATACGATAATTACCCTCTTCTACAGCTTCTATAGCCTCTAATGCTTTAAAATACACATTGTATCGTGTTCTAAATAAATCACCTAAATTGACTTTTGCCCCTTTATCTAGATTGACAACGACCTCACCATTAGCTTTAATCCAATGTTTACGAGTTATAACACGCTTAACATTAGCCTCTAGCGTTGCTCCTTCCGAAGTATCAACAAAGCGAGCATTATACACCATTTCAAGTTGTTCATTATCTTCTGCCCTTTGTTGGGCCTGTAGGTGGATCATCTTACCGATAGGTGTACGATCTGATAAATCGGCATCCTCCCCATATAAATCCCGTGCTTGTTCCTCAATCACTGGCAAATAATCCGCTGTTCTTTGCCGCTTAAATCCCCACTTGGTTAACACTTGCCTCCCCTCCAATCTCTCTTCCTTCTACAGTTTTTACCCTGAAATTTATTGTAAGATGTCGTTTAATACGATTAAACTCATAGTCAACACTTAAAACCTCAGCAACGCGCGGTTCTTGGTATAAGCAATCATGCATGGCTTGTACTACTTGCTTTTTATTGGGTATTTTTTGTTCAATGACTATGCGTCTAAAACCATGATTATCATTGAACATCCATTCCCCAACCACTGTGCGTAACAAATGCTTCAAATTCTGTACGAGCTGCTCATCACCGTGTACAAGCTCATTAAACACCCAATCGCCATCGTCATTATACTTAAACGTGTGCATACATCTCTCCTCCTACCCTGAATAAACATTTGGGCTAGATTGCACGATTTTTCCGCTGCCTCCTGGATAAATCACAGTGTCACCAAGTCGAGCAATTTTCTTTTCGTTTACAAGTACCGTTTCCGAACTAGCCTTAATCCATCCAATACCGCAGTGGGGGCAATTATGGCGTACTAAATCGCCATCCCTTGCTTGAGGTAATCCATTTGTAAATACATTGGTGCTCCCTTCTACGATTTGCCCACTTACACCATGAGGACAACATGGTAAACCATGGTCGCAAGTACCGGTGTGCTGATCTGTTACCCTAGCAACTAGTTTTTCCATTAATATCACCTACATTTAAGGATTAAAATGAATAGTTGGAGCAATAGCTGTAATTTTGTTATCAGATTCTATGAATATTTCACCATCTGGTTGAATGCGAATTTTATTTGTAAATTGCTTATCAGTAATTAACACATCATCGGGATGTGCATTTTGTAAAGGCTTGGTGAAGAAATTAACTCCACCCACGATCAAGGCATCATTTGCACTAAAAGATCGGCTAGCTGCCTCGCCACCTCCAAACATGAGAGGGTCAATATCAGCTTGTGAACAAACAACTAACACAATATCACCTTTCTTGAATGGCACCTGAATGACAAATTGTTCTGTTTGCCAAAAACTAAATGGTACATCCAAAATAGGAGTCGCTTCTGGATCATTTAATGGTTGGACATCAGCTTTATACAAATTCATGTCTACTTCAACCACTTCGCATATTAAGCATGTATTCATATTCATCAAATTTTCTTCAATTGATTCACTTACAAACTGTGTCATAGTTGTTTTCGTCATACTGGCACAACCTCACATTCTGTATAATATTCTTGGCCGGATGTATCACCCTTATGTTCACCTTTCGATACACGGAAAATCCCATTAACTTTTCTTGAGGTTAGTTTGATAATGACATCTGTTGTGATTTTATGATTTAGTAAAACCTTAATTTTGTAGCCTTTAAGCTTTTTTTTAGGGTTCTTAGTTTTGGACTTTTTCTCGTCCTTTACTTCCTCTTCGATTTCCTCTGGTTCATTTATAAGACCAGTTTCTTTTGATATATCTAGTCCTAATTTGTCCCCTTTGGCTCGATCACGTACATACATACGTCCTTTATTGATATGCAGTTTTGCTTTGCAGTCTTTTGCAATCTCTGATACTAAAAATTTAATTTTACCATTCAGTGCTTTCCCTGAACGATATATAAAATCTACTGGCAAATCAATATCACCGATTGCAAGGCCTGCATCACGTGCTAATTCTCTTAAAATAAGAGAGGCATGTGTATTACGGCCATAAGTCCGTTTGATGACCGTTTTTGTATAGTCCATAGTACAATCAATGCACTTAAAAGTAGTGATTTTGTCTAGCCCTTCCCACTTTGTTTCTTTTTTCTTGAGTGTACCTGCAAAAATAACGCCATTGTCATCTACATAGCCAGCACTTAAAATAGCAACTTTATTAGTAGCAATGGCATTAATAGTGCTGTCTTTTAGGTTATACACGCTAATATCAATCGTATCTACTTTTTCATTGTCTCCGAATGGTACACTAAATTTTATAGTTAACGGATCCGTAATTTCTCGATCACTAATTAAAAATGTAGTTTTACGCATGTATAAATTACTCATCTGAATCACCTACATATAAAAAGACCGTTTCATTCATATTCTCGTATGTAATACGAGTGGCAGAATTAGCACGGTCTTTAGGAATTATTTGTACTTTAGGTAAGTCAATATTTACACGATTTTCGAATAGAGGGCGATTGATGATAAGTTTTTCTCCAATAACAAGAACCCCTCCATCTTTAAATAAGTCTACAGTGAAAAAATCATATGTCTGATTGTAGTTAACCTCTATTTCAAACACTTCCCCTGCAAGCTCTATCTCAAAAGAATAGGGAATTTCATCTTTATCAATTTCAATGTATTCATTCAATTTTTACGCCCCTCCAATCCAGCTTGACCACCACCAGATGAACTCTTAGGAGGTGTCGTGTATTTTGATTTATTTGTTTTTGATGCGGAAGTAGGTGTCTTTTTTGTCTGTTGACGACCTTTTTTCGAAACCGGTTTTGTTTGTTTTTTAACAGGAATAGAAACACTAACAAATTTAGCAACCTTAGCTACTTTTATTTGTTTGAGTGTCATTGTAAAAGCATATCCATCTTTAATTTTTGCTTCATAATCACGGTTGAAGTCAGTGATGACCAAATGTTTTAAAGCCGTCATGTAATCAAATTCAAAGATTTCTCCATTTTCACGATACTTTCGTAGTTTCAACACTTTCCCTTCGGTGTCATCCAATATTATCCCTGTTATTGAAATGGTAATAGGATTGCTTTTCACATGGTCTGTAACCTGCTCACCATCTTCAAGCGCATGGTCAGTCGTTGTAGACGATTCTGGCATCGACACCTTAGTAATAACATCAATTAATACGTCTTTAATATATGGCATCCCATCACCACCTACATAATTTGTAATTCCTCACCCAACACTTCACTAATTACCTCACGGACTTTTTGAGCTATATCCAGTGGATTATCTCCTGTAATATGGAAAATAAATTGATGACCACCATTGTTACTTGGAGCATTATTCTTCTTATCAAAATTAAATGTTCCTACACTGGATTCAGAGTTATCAAGATTTAATTCAGGTGTACCAGAACTACCCTGACTTAATATCCCTGCTCTACGTAGCATATTTGATTGATTAGCAGTCAAGACAGATTCATCTTTATGCAACTCTGCCACATAGCCATCATAAGGAACACGTTCAAGACCTGTAGCATGGGAACCGCTAATAAAATTGCCAACTGCGCCGGCTGCTTTACCTATGGTGCTACCTATAGATGAAACCCATTTGGGTAACTTGAAATTTGTGATCGCATTTTTGAATTTATTAAAATTGCTAGTAATAGTATCCCAATTTTTATATATCGTGATACCTGCAGAAATCAACCCTTTTATAGGACCTGCTAAAAAAGATAGTATAGGATTGTTATCAATAACTTGCCACAGTTGTATGGCTTTTGTTTTAACTGTATCCCAGTTTTGATATAACATTACCCCACCTGAAATGAGTAACCCAACTGCAGTAACAACCATTCCTATAGGATTGGCGCGTAAAGCTGCATTAAACCCTTGTGTCGCAAAAGTAGATGCTATTGTACTTGTTTTAAATAAATCTAGTGCTGTTTTTACAAATGAGATTGTCTTCATAACCGTAAATCCACCAGCAATACCAGCTACAGCCGCTATCACTATTTCTTTATTTTCAATCACCCAACTGACACCCGTTTTAAAACCATCAAAAGCTACACTTGCTGCATCAATACCGACAACAACTGTACTACGCATAGTGTTAGCAAATGAAGCAATATTATCACTCGTTTCTTTAGAGAGTCCGAATTTTTGCCATAAAACAGAAACTTTACCGGTATCATTCACTAGTGACATTATGGTATCTTTCGCAGTCCCTGCAAAAGATACTACCTTGTCAATTTTTTGAACTAACTTATCAGTATCAAGATTTTCCACCCATTGTGATGCAGATTTCATAGATAGCACAAACGGCTCTAGTAATGGGCCACCAATTTTCCCTTTTAAATTAGTCCACGATTGCTTTAAATTACCTAATTGGTTTTCATAAGCATCTGCTTCACGTGATGCTTGTCCTAAAGCACCTGATAATTTGTTCCCATCCTCTACCATAGCCATTAAAGTTAGTTGTTTTTGGGATTCACTTAATTTAATGAACGACTTCCCATACAATTCGTTGGCTTTAGCATTACGTGTAGTTTCTGTAGCTGAAATACCTAATGCTGCATCATTTTCAAAGTTCCCTTTTAAAAATGATTGCATGTTTTCGATTACTTCCTCGATAGAACGATCGTAAAATGCCGCACTATCCGCAGCAGCTAATGTAGCTCGTTCTGTTAAAGATAGAGCAGCTGCGGTATCTGCTCCTGTAGTTTTGGCAAAGGCGGCTATTTGAGTAAAGCTTCCTTTTAACCTTTCTGGTAACATGCCCGTGTCTTTTGCAATCTTATCTAGACTATCTTCTGACGTTGATTGCATACCTGTAAAAACCTGTTCAAACTGTGCATCCATTGCCTGAAAACTAGCTGCTGCTTCAATCGCACTCAACCCAAACTCGTTCACCTTATTAACGGCAAATACTCCACCTACAATTCCAACCAGACCACGCATCAAAGATTTAAAACCATCTAATGTTTTGCTTACATGTTGTACTTCTTGATTTAATTGGCCAGCTTCTGATTCAGCATTATTTAATCCACTTGAAACAAGTTGTGAAGCAGTATGACCCGTTTGCCCGAAATGAGTAAAGCCTTGAGCTGTATGATTTAAGCCTTGTCCAACACCCAATATTTCATTTTCTATGTTATCCATAGCTTGATTTATTGCTTGTAAGGTGGCAGAAGCTTCATCACGAAAGTTAATACCAACATACATTTCACGCAAAGTGTTACTCATTTAATCGCCCCCATCACCTTTAGTGCTGCAAGGGCATCAATAATACTCTCGTTATCCCATGACATAACGCTTTGTGGGTCTAATCCATATTCTTTGGCTACAATATATGGCCATAAATTACTTTTCACTTTTTTTATATAACGAGCAGGGATGTTTTTCACCCCTGCAAATTTCATTTTTTTATTGTCCTGTTCGAAGAAAGGAAAAGGCTGCGTTCGTTACCTCTTCCAGTTCCGTCCAAGTTTCAAAATCATCCATTGTGAGCCCTGCAGGGTTAACAACAACATGTTGAAGCATCAAAGGCATCATTTTTGTATTAAGAACTTTCCCAACTGCATTTGTTCCTTCATCCATGATTTCAGCTTGCTTTGAGTTCATCACATTTTGAAATGTGTATTTGTTGCCTGCTTTAGATTCATATTCTTTTGTTTTTGCTTGAAATGCCATAATATTTAGTCCTCCTTATAATGTGCTGCTAAAATTACATATTCTAACGCCTCTACTTCTTCTGCACGAGTA
This sequence comes from Lysinibacillus sp. BSL11, assembly GCF_052928325.1. Lineage (NCBI taxonomy): Bacteria > Bacillati > Bacillota > Bacilli > Caryophanales > Bacillaceae > Lysinibacillus > Lysinibacillus sp. BSL11. The sequence continues at coordinate 87,897 of NZ_JAVGCX010000007.1, forward strand.
AATGGAGGCAACTTTTGAATCCGACAATCTTCCCCTGTCACACGCTTGTTTAACGATGTATCGTGTAACATAACATCAAATGATTCACCACTTTTATAAAGCTGCAACAAAATAGGTACAGATGCCGATTCAGGTTTCAATTTAAATGTAAATGTACCAGTCTCATTATTTGATTCATTCCATGTGACATTACCATCCGCACCGACAGTTTGTGTCCACTTATCCTCGTTTGGCTCTGCTGAAATTGCGTCTCCATCTGCGAAGCCGGTCAAAATATTGCCTGCTACTACAGCTTGTGTATTCTTAAAATTGTGTACGCTCATTAAAAAGCCTCCTTACAGTGTTAATACACCATTAATTTGTACTTTCTCCACCCCGCCTGCGATCACTAGACGGAAATTAATATCTGGTAAGATTCGTTGTGCAATTGTGTTCTTTGGAATATCTTTACGGCGTGGGAACGTAATTTGATAATCTGGTTCGCCGTTGTCATCTTCTGCAATAATGCCTTGGCGATAAGCCGATTTGAATCGACTGTCCATTACAGCTACAATTTGTGCAATACCCGCGTCTGTATAAGGAATCTTCTTCACGCTAGCAAGCTTTTGGAATACATCCTCACGGAGTCTTGCACGTAAAAAATAATCTGCTTGAATAACATCCAAATATTCTCCACCAATTGCTTTACCACTTGCATTAATCAGCCATCCCATTTCATTTATACACGTCGTGGCATTGTTTGCGATCACTGTATTAATTTCTGCATTGGATAACTTAGCAGCACTAACACCATTGACTTGCTTATGACTGAAGACAAAAGAACCAATTACCTGTGGAGCACCATAAGCAATCAAACCCTCGGCGTGGTAAGCATGTTCATCATCGTGCACTGACACTAAAACATTTTCATATTTATTTTTCAATTCTTCTGTTAACGCAATATTTTTTGTCGTAACCCCATAAATTTTCTCTTGTGTTGAAATCCATTCACATAACGCCTTGATTTCTGCATCACCGCTTTCTACTGATACAAGATAAAACCAATCGTTATTAGTTTTCACAAGATCGTTTAAGGCGGACGGCAAAGCTGTAACATCATCGGCACCTGAAACATAGGAGGTTCCATAACAAGCTAACTCTCGTATTTTTGGAGACTGGCCAAACATACGTGTAGCTAATTTATACTCTTTTGTTGTTTCTGCAAAATCCTCCGCTACTTCGGAAATGTCTGTATAGACCTTGTAACCTAAATCTTTATTTGTTGCTAGAAGCAAAGGCAATCCAAAACCTTTCTCTGCAACTGGCTTGGTCTCACGTGTAATATTAACCTCTACAAAACGTGATTTATCGGATGCAGCCATACCATCACTCTCTTTCTATTGTTATTTCGTATTCGACTTTATCGAAGTAATCAATTTCATATTGTTCTGTTTCGTTGTATCGAATAATCACATCGAATCCCCATTTTTCATCGTAGGCATCCACAAGAAAAGTTGTTCTATTTCCCACTTCTGAAATACTAACAACTGCTACCCCTAATCCGTCCAAAAAGAAAGAACCTCGCCCTTCAAACCACTTTCGAAGCTGTGAAGCCACTTCAAAAGCGTTATCATGCGAAGTTCCGTACGTATTAAATGAAATCGTAAAATTGCGTTCTTGTGTCCGTTTTTCAATTAAAGAATCTGGTTGATCTACATGAGAAATATTTTCCCTTCCTTGTCCTTTTCGATCACCAATTATTTTATAAGTAACATATGGTAATGTCGGTATATCTCCTGTCTGGTCAGCACGAATAATTTTTAAAAACCTATCAGTTGCTATCTCGTTGCGGATTAATTTCATTAAATTCATTTCTCACGCCACCTCAACAAATATATATTGACGTCTGTATATACGGAATAGTCTTTAAAAGCTTGAAGAGTATAGTTTTGGCCACTGTACTCTACCTTAGTACCTTCTGGTATTTGATCTATGGTTAGTAGTTTCTTTTCTTTCACTGTATATGTGCCGTTTTCCGCATACTTTAAATCATCATTGCTGAGAGGCAAAATAATCCCTGTCATTTCCTTAGGTATTTCTTGCCCCGTAACCCATTCTCCGTCAACATAGTCACCTTTACCTTGCATATGGGCAATAAAAGGCACCCCTTGTGATTGGATGACAGAACCAAACAGCATTTTTTCAGGCATTAACGTCTCACCACCTTGTATGTGATCCTTTGACGCAACCCCCCTGTATCAATCAAAGGGTTACTAGACCCTTTTTTTGCAATTGTAGCAGGTGCATTTGGTGGGCTGTTTATATCCGTTAGTTTTTCCTGAATGTCACCTACCATTTTGGCACCAAGACGTTCACATAACATTTGAGCGTTTATCCGACCATTTATAACATGTTCCATTTGTTTTCTAATAAAATTGAACCATTCGTTATTCTTATCATCGAAAGTAGACCTCAAAAAAGAACGTTCAGGAATTACAATAGAACCTCTTTCTTTACGAATAGTAATACCAAATTCTTGTACTCCTGCGATCATGACATATTCAGCGCCCGAACTACCGAAAATCCCTACTTCGATATCATACTTTTTCAAATCCTTCAATGACTGAATCACACGTGGAATATTGTTATTCCGACTAATAATACGGACTCCCATTTATATCACCATCAAATTCAAGTGTTTTTTTGGCTTATTTTCTAGCTCAGCTAAATCTTCTAAAATTCTTTGGTATTCTTGACCGTATTTAGAAGACAATAGCCCAATATTTTTGTTTGGATCACTGTATTGGCGCTCAATAACATCTACTTTTTCACGAATAATAGCTTGTTTTGGCTCCCCAGATAAAATAGCTAAATGTGCAGCTAAATAACGTGTAAGACGCTCATGATGTGCCTCTTGAACGCCTAAAGAGGACACTTCCAATGAAGCATCCTCAATATATAACTCCAACCGCATATCAGAAATAGCCTCAAATTCGGTTCCTAGTAAGCGCACACGTTCAATTGTTGTTAAAGCAGGCATGATCCATACCTCACTTTCATATTAATTCCCTTGAATTTCAGCAATTTGAGCATCAATAGCTGCTAGAACTGTTTTACGTTTCTCATCCTCTTTAAATTTCTCTAAAAATTCGATAGAAAACGTATCTTTTACAAGTTTAATTGCTTCATCTGCATCTAAATCCTTGAGAGAAGCTGTGTTTTGTCCTTCTGGCACCACAATTTCGCCGCTTTTAATCAAGCTTTTAATGATTGGATGCATAATAAAAGCCAAATATTCAGCTTCTGGTAATGTATTTGTCCCCGGAATAACCTTTACATCATTTGCAATACGTGTGTAATTACCTTTGTTGTGTACTAGCATTAGATACCCTCCCCACGCACAATAGCCATTGGATAGCGCACAATTGCACCGCCACAGCGTTCTTCAAGCGGAATCTTATAATTCGGGAACTTGTATTCTTGTGGATGACGTGTAATATCCATCGATACAAGCATTTCAACAACATCTGGTGAGGAATCAAATACTAAAAAGCAATCTGTCCCACCTGTGCCTTGTTCATTAAGATCAGATGTATAATCAACACGTTTGAACCAATTTTGTGACTGAATGTACTGTAAGCACGTTTGCATGGTATGTTCATTGTAGACTTTTTCTAAATGTTCATATTGTTCTGCAGCTACTAAAAATGTATCTGCTTCATGACCAGGTAACTTATTAACTAAGTTCTTCGCCTTTTTGATGTCCTCTACAATATCGACACCTTTTTTGTCTTTCCATTTTGTTGATGTGCCCGCTTCATTGTTTGGCACCGCAAGAACTTGAATGCCAGTGGCATTAACCACACCTAAAATATTATGGTCCTTGTCACCCATCCAAACGAGTTTATTTTCCTTTTCTGCAATGGCTTTGCGTGCCGTATCAGCTTTTGTCACCTCAACAGGACGACGTGCCATTTGTGCATTACGAATTTCTTGCACAGATAGATTGAAGGCTGTAGCAATGGAATAAATATTGACTGTATGACGTTTTAAATCAGCATCAACAAGTGGGATGTCTGTTGCTCCTGGTGCTAAAATTTTAGCCGCTCCTGATCGTGTCATGACATCATACGAATAAGTTTCAGCACCTGCAGGTACGTCGGTTTTGACGTTTAAAATGGTACGAGCCTTTAATTCTTCTTTTTTTGGCTCATAAATTTTCTTGTCTACTGCCTCTAAATCTTGTGGGCGTAGTAGTGCATCTTCACGGAATTGTGACATAAATTATGTTCCTCCTTTAAGGTAAATTAATTTCAATTTGAACTAATGAATCAGCAGTAGCATTTCCTCGAAATACAGCACGAGAAAAATTGATTCCACCACTTGCAACAAATTTGCCTGTCGTTGCATCCACTTGTACAGCAACGCCATTTGTAACATCGCCACCCGCTACAACAAAGATATTGCCACGTTTAACAATAGGCACTGGTTGGCCGACTAAATATTTTTGGTCCTCAGCATTTGTCGTGTAATCATGGATACCGCGTGATAAAGCAATGCCAATCGGATTGCCATCCGTTTTAACTGGCACAACCCCTGTCCCATCTGCAGTTAATTGAACGGCCGCACCAAATGGAATAATTTCTTTTGCTGGATAGCTGTCTGCTGCATACTCTTGATAGTTTGCTAATTGTCCTGGACTGCCAGCTAGTGGCATGTACTGTCCATATTCTGTAATGGCCATGGAATAGCCCTCCTTTTAAAAAGTAATTAAGAACGCATGGTTAAACGCTGTTCACGCATTGCATTTACATCTGTATTTTGTCTTGCATCACCCGTAATAATGGAATTGGCACCGGTAGACGAAAATCCTTGTGAAGCGACTTGTTCAATAGTTGCATCAAAAAAGGCGTTGATATAGTCATCTGACTTCCCATCGCCTTTAAAATCCTGTTTAGTTGTTGCAATAACTGCTTCTTTAATTTCACGTTCAGTTTTTCCTGTAAAGTCGAAAGAATCGCCAAGAAGCGGCTTTGTTGTGCTAATGAGTTGCACACGTGCTTCTACCTTTTTATCAAGCTCATCTTCTGACACTCGCTTTTCCTTTTCATTAGCAAGCTCTTGCTGAGTATTAATTAATTTCACTTCTAAAGCATCGAATCTACCTTGTAAAACATCCAATGCATCAGCTTTTTTCTTTTTATCTTTTGGATTATCTTCTTCCTTGTCCTCGCCATTTTTTGAAGCTGCTAAGCTTTCAATATGAGCTTTCACTGCTGGATCAATTTCGTATTCTTTCCCATTAATCTTGTATTTAACCAAAGTAGTTCCTCCTTTGTCATCATCTGAATCTATTTGCCATGCGTCTGAGTCGGAGCGGATTGCCACTTCTGGACCCGCTCGTCCTTGATCTACAATTGCAATGTGATTAATTTCAATGTTTCGCTGTACATATTCATATGGTTGCCCATTATATGTCCCCGCTTCTGCCACAACATCACTCATGAATCCGATGCTGATTTCTCGTTTACCATCATAAACCTTTTGAATAAGATCTTTATCAGTGATAGTCATCGATACATAAAGCTTCAAGTCCTCCACGTGAGCGTCTGTATGACTCATCCCCTTGGCATAAGCATGATAATTATCCAAAGTAACCGGTTCATTAGGGTGTTCATCTGTAATCGGTTTGGAGCGGGCTGAATTCATAGTGCGATCACTAAAGATTTCATCAGGCAACTTAGCTTCCATTTGCACTGTACCATCCTGCCGTGCATAAGGAAAAACACCAGGACGAGTAATCGGCACACGTACCGTTAAATACCCTTCTGGTGTTTCTGCATAATCGTTTATTAAACTGCGGTCATAGCGTTGTAATTTCAATGTTTCACCTCCCCTCAAACGAATAATCATATATAAGATTTCTTCTATCCTAAAAACCTGTTTTAATCGCAAAATACATCAATGTAAGAATAATTCCACATGAAAGCAATGTACTGAAAAAGTTATATTTACCATCTCTCGGTTTTCCATGTTGAGCTAATGTAATACCTAAAGACAATACATGTATAATAATTATTGATAGAAACCAACCATTCACAATAAATCACCTGCTTTCCACATAATAAAAAGCCGTATTACTACGACTTTGTTCTTGTGTTACTGTTTTAAACAAATTAATCTTCTTCATCATCAAAAATAGGCAGTGCAATACATCGGCAATGAAAATCTTCACCAGGTAACCCAACAGAAGGTGGATCATCGTATGAAAATATCTTATCTTCAAGAATTTTATGAGAATCACGGACACGTTCATCCTTCGATGTTCGCCATTTGAATTTCATAACGCCCATATTCTGATGACGTTGGGCTGTCATTTGTCCAAATAATGTACCTGATTGATCTACAGCAATAAACTTAGCGCGGTTTCGAGACATTCCTATCTGCTCTTCCAATTGCTCACGAATCGATTTGTAACTACTACCATCCCTTAAACCATTTAAAATAATAGATTCAATTTTTTGAGTATACTCATCGCGGATATTTGTAATGTAGTCGACATTTTTCTGGATATTCTCTTTCATGAAAGGGGCAAGCCATGATTCGGTAACTGTTAGTTCTATGCCTCTTACCCTTCCTTGCTGTTCCATATTGGTTTTATTCACCTGATTTAAATTTTTCATAAAAGAAGAAGCAGCTTTATTCACCCTTTGTTGTGAATACACAATCGAAACAGCTTTTTTGATATGACTTGTCAATTTTTTTAAAAAATCAAATGGACCATCTTGCACATAACCTCGGCCATCTTTCTGCATTTCGCTTTTTACTGCAGTATCGTATAACGAAAGGGTTGCCTTGCCCGCTTCTTGAACCAATTTATCTATAGAACGGAAATAGGATGCAGCCACAACGTCAGGAAAACGAGTAGGTGGCACACGCTTAGCCATGTTGTCCATTTTCCTTCCATGCACTGTATACTTCGCTCGCCATACGTTGCCATTGTGCATCATCACCGCTAAACTTGAAATCATCAGAAACACCGAACTGCCCGAAGCGTGTCTCTCTAACTTCATCAGCACCAATAACTCCATTTGACACGTAAATTTGGTCGGTTTCTGCAACAATTTTACGGATTTCTGCATCAGTTTTAGAATCCACTGACCAAAGAGGATTGAATTTTATTTCCCACTCAACTGTATTTGGATCAATTCGACCACCTGGTTCCTTCTCTGCCCATAACAACATACGAATTAGTTGCTCAAGAAGCGGTTTCATTTCATTTTCTTGGGCTGAGGTAATTCGCGCATAGTAATTCATCACATCATATTGTGCCCCTGTCAAGGTACCCGCTTCTTGTCCTTTAATGACGCTCTTAGGCATTCGAGCTGAAGCGGATATATATTCCCATACAAAGTCGAGTAAGTCTTTCATTCCAGATACTGGCGTTGTTTGCTTTGTAAGAGACTCTCCCTTAGCAATAAGTGCAAGTGCCTCTGTTCTAAACATAAAATCTAGTATCATTGATAGCTCTTTTTTTTCCTCTTTCGACAGGTTATCAATGTCGGCAGATTCATACACCTTAAATGTGAAATCATGCAATATCTGGCCAACGGACCATAGGGATGTATCAAGAACTGTAATAGCATCATATAATGACTCTAACAGCGACATCCCCTGTTCTTCATCCTCTAAGCGTCTCGTTTGGTCATGCAACACACGAGAATAATGAACAAGTGTTTCAGTCTCTACGGCTTGAATTCCGCTCCTAGATGCACGGCTAATTCGTAAATTTTCCAACTTACCATAGTTCTTATCAAATACATCATCATTAATTAAAAGCTCGCTTACTTTCATTGATGAGAATGGATGCAAGTAATCTATAGAAAGTAGATTATCTAACTTTAATGGATCCTGTAACTCAAACTTATTTCGCTGTGTGACACCTAAGGAAATAAATCCATCACCACGCATACGTTCGTACATCCTCATTTTCTTAAAAGCATCTTTCGCTTTAAGGTCTGCTAATCGGGCCATTATATCTCGTGCAAGCTGGTCATCCTTCATACGTAATGTAAACCAGTGCCTTGTCATGTCCTCCGCTGGAATATCGACAATATTTTGTACTATTGGATTATCTGCATATAGGGCAGATATTTCAGCATGGGTTAACTTTCTGCGAATACCAGGGACTTGTCTAGTAAGCTTATCCTTAGCACCTGCTTTTCCATGACCTTGCATAAAATCCTCTTTGTACTGCTTGGCTACTTCGAGAACACTCAATCTTCATCACCTACCCATACCTAACAATTTTTTTGTTCTATCTAACAAGCTTGAATTATTCGTATATAGCTGATTCAGCGCTTGTGTCAATGCATCCACCATGTCATCATGAGCCCCATTAGGAAAGCTCACCATTTCCTCTATGACATCATTCACCCAAGGACACATATTCGGGTGAGGGAAATAAACGTTACCCGCTTCAAATAAAGGAGACACCGCGTTTGCACGTGCCTCCTTACCACCATCGGGATCAACTGGAATAATGCCACTGATTTCATCTTTTAATGTATCTATGACAGCAGAGCCGTTCGCTTTATCCTCAATATATTTACTTGTAGCTTTTGGCCATTTGTCAGTCATTGCGCGAATTGCTTTAACTGTATCTGGGAAGTTCATACGTTTGTGGTCCTGATCTAATAAGAAATACTGTGCCTTTTTACGTGACCATACTTGGCCAGCAACAAAGTCACTACTCTCTGTTTTCTTAAATGTACAGTCCCAAGATTGAGCCATTTTGTCAAAGTGAATCGGTAATACAATAACATCATCACTTAAACCCCAATCCCGTTTCATTTGCTCATCACGTACATAGTATTTAACCCATTCACGCTTAAAGATATTACCACCTGCAGGAGCGGGTCTTTGTTGGTAAAGAGACGCCCATGTTCGTGATCCAACCTCTGCCTTTTTATACTCAGCCCATTTCTCATCAAAGCCGAGCTCTGGACATAACGGCTCGCCAATTTTACGGTTTAATAGATCATGTTCGTCCTCTGCAATGGCAGGTAACCGTAATCGCACCCACTTACGGGGGCTCCGGGCAAGTAAACGGCCAATTAAGTCATCTTCATGCCATCTTGTCATAATAACGATTACAGAAGCTCCATCATGTAAACGAGTTGACAATGTTGCCTCCCACTCATCCCAGACACTATCACGTATTGTTTGTGACATAGCTTCTTTCATATTTTTGATTGGGTCATCGATAATCATTAAGTCTGCACCTTGGCCAGTAATGGAACCACCTATACCGGTCGAAATCATGCCGCCACGTCTGTCCTGAATTCCCCAATCCTTTGTAGCTGCATTGGACTCGGATAATTGTACATTAAATAGATCATGTGAAAACTCATTAAACTTATTACGATTTAAACGACCAAACTTGGTTGCTAACCCATCAGAATAAGCAGCTGCTATTACCCGTTTATCAGGATTTTTGCCCAAATAAAAAGACGGAAACGATTCTGTTACCGTCATACTTTTACCATGTCGTGGTGGCATCTCTATTAATATAGATAACTGTTCACCATCGGCCACACGTTGGAGCACATCACAAATTAATTCAGTATGACGAAAGTGCTCATAATGGCCGTGATGTACATATTCAACATAATCACGGTAGAAGCGGCGTGCAAGTTCTTTGTCCGCTTCGTTTTCCAATGCGATCATTTCCTCATCGCTTAGAATTAGCAATGGCTCTCAACTCCTCCGTCGTTAAATTACTTAAATCAACGCCTGTGGTGTTGCCACCTCCAACACCTTTCGTTTCAGAACGTACTTTTGCAATGTCTACTTTTAATTTTTCTTCACGTAACCGTTTTAGCTGATCATCATTTAATAAATCGGTGTACTTTGATAACATTGCAAGTGCTGCCATTTTGTCAGCAAGCTTCACACTGATACCATCCTTGCCTTTTTTGACCTCGGTTATAATCGTGCCATCTACCTCTGTGGCATCGTGGAAGTGCACTGTATTTACCTTGTATGTCTGCATTCGTGGGTTTCCATCTTCATCTAAGATTACGCCCCCCATGCCATCTAACATAGGCTCCTCCACTTCACGCATGCCGAAGTCCACAAAATCGGTGATGTCAGCAAATGCAATGTCGATGTACTTTTGTAAAACTTGACGGGCATCAAGCATAATGCCATTAGCTAGCTCTGCCTTCAATCGATGAATCTCCTTTCGAACCTTATCATTTCTTATCAATCGGCTACCGTTACTCATTGCTGAAGCGTAGTCACATCCATACACTTTTTGGTATGCTTTCGTGGCATTCCAATACTTTGTGTAGTACAAACAAAAAAGCAACTGTTGACTATTGAGACCGTCACTGGGGACGATTTCAAACTGTACAGTTGCTTGTGGTTCCGCTTCTGGCGTTGCTTTGCTCCGTTTCGTTCTTTTCGTTTTCTTTTTTACGGAACGTTCCGTATTTTTCGACTGTTTTGATTGGAACGTTCCATTCGATTCCGCTTCAAGACGATCGTCCCATGAATCTTTATTTTTCCAACCTCGCACGGTTCCCTCAGAAACACCAAGTTGTTCAGCTATTTCTTTAAGCTTTATATTACCATTATGGGCTTTGTAAATGTCATACGCTTGGTCACGTCTTGGATCTCTTGCTCTAGCCATATCTCATAATCACCACCACCTCCAACAATTAAAATAAATTATTCGATCATTTAAAATTTCTAATAATCTTTATAATTTTATATAACTTTTGTGCTTTAAAATATTTCATTATAGATATAATTCCACTAATACCTACACCAAATATATATACAATTGAAATACATGCAAGATATTTTACTAGATTGTCTATTTTATCAAAAACATCCTTCTCCATATCAATATCTTTATCTGCACTAAGCATATCAGTAAGAAAAATCACAGCTATCGGAATTATTATTGCAATCACAATAGCAGTTAAAGCCATGACAGTTGCGATAATAGAATTAACATATGTTTGAATACTGATAGAACGGTGAAAGCTATTTTGGATTGTCTTTAAAATTTCATTCAATTCCTTTTTGTTCAAATCCTTCACATATATTCGTGTGTAGCTTTTCATTGTCAGTTTATCATCCATATCTAGGTAAAGAGCGTTCTTGAAATATTTAATAATTTTTCCGTAGTCATATAGTAAACTTATTTCTTTTTTCATGTTTATCCCTCCAAATTTAATCATAATTTAAGGTTAATAAATTTGAAATAATTTACTATACTTCTTCATATATAAAAATCATATTTCTCACTATATAGGCATTTGTACGACAAACTTATACTGCAAATAAAAAAAGTTTTTCTTTTCTAATATTATTTGCAATTTTAGATTCTGCACGTTTCACATAATTTTGCACGGTACCACGATTTACCCCTAGTATTTTGGCAGCTTTACTAAAAGTCATTTGCTCGGCTCGTATCATAATGAAAGCGGTACGTTCATTTTCCGTTAAGCCGGCCAAAGCTTGATTAGCTGTATCTTTAACATTAATCATTCTCTCAATTTCTTTAGCTGCAGAATCGTCGTAACTATAATCAATTACCTCCGCTAGTACATCAGGGATCATTTTTACGCTGTCAACATACATAATTAAGTCTTGCATTAAGTGATGGTCCATAACATAAACATCTGTACGTGTAGTAGCTCTATACTCGGCTGGATCATAGCCCGTTTCCATCCACTTAATAGCCTCCAACATATCCCGCTCCATACCTGGATATCCCCCAACTGCCTTTAGCTCTTTGAGTGATTGTTTGTATTCATCGATTAAATCTGGAAAGTACATGGCCATCTTCCTTTCTATTCTATGTAAAAATAAACAGGACACTAATAGTGCTGACATAATTGCCAATCCTATTAGTGTCCATCGGTTTTTCCGTAAGGACGATTATTTTGTTTTTTTAATTCGAATACGTTCTGCTCGCTCTATATCGAGTACTTGACCGTTGTGCCAAACGATTGTATCTTGCCCAAACGGTTTGGGTTTTAGCGGTGTAATTATTCCATCTTGTACAATGTATATACCGTTTTCAGACGTGTTGATTTGCTCGATAGATGTTTGTTTTGTCATAGTTTTGCCCCCTATGATATAATTAATCATCTGACTGAACTTAAAGGGCATAAACCAATTCGAGCTGTAGCGTATGCAAACGCTGCGGCTTTTTTATACTCTTAAACTACCACTTCAACTGTGCTATAATCTTTTGAAGATTATTCGAGATTGGAATTGATTCTATGAAAAGTAAATTTTTTGATAGTGGTTTGTTAATTCTTATTATTTTAGTGATAGCTTTTCTTTGCGGGTATATAAGTATATTTGACAGTAAAGATGATGAAGTCGAAGATCAAGTTGAATCGAATTATGAATATGAGACAGAGTATAGTAATCCATATTCATCGAGCTACGTTGATCACGACTGTTCTGATTTTGATACACAGAAAAATGCTCAATTATTTTTTGAAGCTAACGGTGGGCCATATGACGACCCTCATGATTTAGATAGAGATGGCGATGGTATGGCATGTGATTGGAATCCATAAATTATTGGGAGTAGTGAGTGATTACCCACTATCTCCTTTTCAACATATTGTTCAGTAGATTTTTAAATTATTGCTTAACTAAAATATAGTTTGCATAGCATGTTTTATCGTCAATATCATCCCATTCGTAAACCTTATTAGTTTCAATATCTTCGAAAATCAATCGTTTTCCACACACTTTTGCAACAAGAGTGTGTTTCCATGACCACATACCACCGTTATCTACTCCAGCACTGGCTTCGCTTTCACCATCCATTCCTTCCCAAACAATCAAAGTACCTTCTGATATTTCATTCCCTTGATAATCCTTATATTTTTTCATAAAGAAACTTCTCCCTTGTATTTATCTGATATTTGTTATTGGTCCATTAACGAATTATTACTAAAACGTCTATCTTCTTCTGATATTCCTGATTTTAATTTCTCAGCCTTACCAAGAGACTTCTCGCACTTTGCACAGTATGCAATTTTTCCACCACTATGGTTCAAATAATCGTACATACTGCTTTGCTCTTCAGCATAATCACCTAGTTCTGTATAATGGATAGTAGCTGTTCCTGTAATACGTTCCTTAACATAGAATCCATCCTCAGCTTTACAATAAGGACAAATAATAATGCTCATTTTCACACCTCATTTACTGAACAAAGTTTATCTACTATTCCCTATTTCACTCCATTTGACTTAACTTTCCTAAGTATGATTGTTTTAATACGTCTATCCCATTTTCAAAACAAACTCAACTGCTCATATTTTTGCTTCTTGACAGGTAATTTCACTATTTCAGATATTTCGCACTCAATTGTTGTCGTTTGGTTCACCTTTTCCTGCTTATCGTTCACCATAATAGCTTCCAGTACGGGTCTAGATCCAACTTTTCTAATAGCCTGTAGTTCATCTCCTATTAAAAGCACGCTACTTATGACCTTCCTATCTACAGGCTCATTTCTTTTAATTGATATGCAACCATAAAAATTCTCTATCACCGTTGCCTGCACACCATTTTCATAATGTTTATGCCTGATAAGTGATGCATCCACAATTTCTACAATATCGCCAACCTCAAATATGGTAGTGGTTTCTGTTGCTGATTCTTCAAAAGACACAATACGCTCAAAACATTCTGTACGTTTATATGCGCCGATTGGAGGACCATCTGGACGATGCTTAAAAAACACACTGTAGTAACCATCTGCTCTTGGCTCCGTAATGATGTATTCCTCGTCAATTTGATAAAAATGTGAGGGTCGCTTCACTACACGAGCCAAATATTTATTAAGTACTTGAGCTGGCGCATCAATAGCAACATCCACTAGTTCAAAGTGATTCTTTTGGTAGGCCCCAAAGTGAGATCCAGGTCTAGGGAAGCGGCTAGCACAATATGCATGACCGCCATGTGGGAAAAGATAGTAAAGTTCACCTTTTGTGAGATTAATAGAACCTCCCGTATCAACACATTTTCCCTGTAACATCCTCACCACCTACTTTCGATAAATGGCAGCAAGTAGTGCAATGTATAGCCATCCATCGATACAGCTTCGCTTGCATGTTCTTCAAATGTTGCCAGTGGAATCGATTTACGCCCACCACTTTGAGCTGTATGCCAAGCTGCTTGAAGCGGTGGAAATGGTAAGCGATAGTATTTATCCAACTCGCTGAAATACACAAGTAGAAAAGTGATAGCGCCTTTTTCGTACCAGGAGCGGAGCAATTCGTATTGATGATCATGTAAGTTTTGGAGCGGAAAACTTTTGCCCTTCGTTTCCTTTGCATCAAATACCACTGCTCGTCCATTACAGACACCTGCATAGTCCACCCATTCAGGCTTTTCCTTCCGTCCTTCTACTTGGGAGCCTTTATCTTTTGTAATTTGTACAGGCGTTGGAATTTTACGAATGTCAGCTAATCCCGCATTACGATATTTTGTGTTGGCCATATCAATGACACGTTCTAAAAACTTGCCACGGTTAGCATGTGTTACTGATTTCGCACGCTGCTTAGTTGATTGATTATAAAACATTCTGCGCCCTCATTTCTTCATGATTTTCTGCCTCTAGCACGTCAAAAATGGTGAGCTGGTTCTTCAAAAACTCTTGCTCAAGATCATTCAAGTGCCGCTTCCAGCAAGTAACCCCATACTGTCGTACAATGGATTCTCCATTTTTTAAGGGTCTGTTGCATCTTTTACAACGCCTCATCCTATCAGCCTCCTAAAATGGCAAATCATCATTAGACACTTCTATCGGTCCTCGACTATTCGCAAAGGGGTCCTCATCTACTCTTGTATAGCTAGATTGATTCATAGGCGGCTGATTTTGCTGATAAGCACCTTGCCCTGGCATAGGACCACCGAATTGTTGCTGTGATTGCCCGCCGGCATAGTTTGGCTGGTTGTTGCCGTAAGCTTGTCCGCCATATTGAGGTTGTTGCTGTTGTGATGAATATGAATTAGGCTGCTGTTGACCACTAGCTTGACTACGTGACTCTAAAAATTGGATACTGTCCGCTACAACCGTTGTGGTATACACCCTTTGTCCATTCTGATCCTCGTAACTATGCGTTTGAATACGACCTTCTAAACCAATCAGTGCCCCTTTGCGCTGATAGTTTGCTAGATTTTCAGCTGCTTTACGCCATGCTTGGCAGTTAATAAAATCTGCATCACGCTCACCATTTTGATTGGCAAATGTACGGTTAATGGCTACTGTAAAGCGGCAAGATGCAATACCATTCGGTGTGTAACGTAACTCAGGATCTTTAGTAAGACGACCAACTAATACGACACGATTAATCATTTGTTTGAATCCTCCCTTTTTGTGGCAATGCCAGCATGCACATTGTTTTCTAAATATCTAAGTTGTTGCATTGCATAATGGGAGCAGTTGCTGTCACTTAACCGCTTCTGTACGTCTTGTAGGACTGGAAGCGGGAACTGATACTCACTGACAAGCTGGTTAATACGCTTCGCTACTTCATCATGTGTCACTGCCCGTACCAGTGCTTGGTCAGTGCCATTAGTAAAAGTACCTTTTGCCTGAGCAACCTTGGCGAAATGGTCACGCATTTTCATATGCTCTTCATGTCTGCTCAAATTTTTCTTCCACCTTCCCTAACGTTGCTAAGATTTTTTGTCGTTCTCCTTCAAAGTAAGCTTTCTGTTCTTCCGACGGCTCCGCCTCTACATCCGTAATAAGTAGTGATGATTCGATGATTTCTCCATTTTGTGGTTTTTCAAGTTGCCGCTCTTTAAACCATTGTGGAACAATCTCTCTCCGCACCCGTTGATATTGCGGAGGAATACTTCCGTTAGCTTTCTCCCTTTCCCCTTTGATTTGAAGGATTAATGTGGTTGCTTTTTCACGTAGTTTTTTGGTTGAAAGAATATTTGATTGCCAGAAGCTGTTGTTTTGTGACCAGTCAATTAAGTATTCAATTTGTTGAGCAGTCCGTTGATCTCGTTCCATCATGAGACGAATATGATCAGCCCAGCTATTCAAATTTGGCTTTTTAAAATTGGCATCGTTAGCAAGAATTCTTTCATAAAGCCTATTTGCTAATTGATATTCAACAGAAGTTTCGTCGTAAACTCGTTTGCGACTAGTATTCTTTTTAGTAATCTCTGTATTTGTAATCTCTGTAGTAATCTCTGTATACGTATTACCCTCAGGGGCAATAGGTGTTTCCCGTTTGGGTAATACCCTATTGCCCATATCGGTAACACCCTCTTTCTCATTTGGGCAATACCCTCTTTCCTTTTTGGGTAACACCCTATTACCCAAAAAGGTAATACCCTCTAAAAGTCCTATGTTTAAATCGATAAATAATACATTAGATAAATTTGTTCCATTGGATGTGATTGTCCGAAAATCACGTGTAATTAAACCTAGTTGTTCCAAACGATCCATGGCTTCTCTTACTTGCTTTTTACTAAAGCCAAATTGCTCGACAAAACTATCGTAAGAACGTTGTAACGCATCTGCTTTAAACTTCTTTTTTATGCCCAGTAAACGCCCTGATGCCTCTTCTTTCACATGTGTAGGGCGATACCAATAAACAATTTCACTGAGCAATGTGATAGCAATTAAATCAGGCTTACCTGTGCTTAATCGGATGTTTTCATACCAAGTATGTGGGATGACATTCCCTTCTAAATGCATCTGTCCAATCGCATCTACTGTTGTATTTCCTGTTGTAAACATTTGGTTTGCCCTCCTTATAAAAATCCATCTGTTCGCTTACAAATGGCAAAACTGCCTATGATTTCGATCAACTTGTAATCAGGGTAGCCCTGCCATATGTACCGGCGTACAAGGCGATATACTTCCTTTTCATCACCTGCCGCCTGTTCAAAAATCCATTGTGGCAACAACACTCTGTGCGGTACAGAATTCATTGAGGCACTTGCATCTTGATAGCGCGTAAATATTGTATTAAGCTATCCGCTTCTTTCATTGTTAATAAATCTGAATTCTTATCAGGGATTTTGCATCTCTGCATAGCACCGTTATAAACTGTGTTAGGATCGGAACCATATGCTGTGGCAACTTCACTCAACAATTTTGCTATTTCATTGAACTGTTCCTGAGTCCTTAAATCTGTGTGACTAGGTTGATTTTTTTGTTGCTGTGGATGACCACTGTTACTTGGCTGTTTTGGAGGAGATTGATTCATATATTGATAATCGTTTCCGCTCGCTCCATTTGCATCATCATCCTTCTCTGTAGCCAGTCCTAACATAGCTGACAAGCTATAGCGCTTCATGTAAGTAATCTGACCCCCGAAATCTTGCATGCTATTGGCAGCTGGAAATTTGAGTGGATAAGATTTCACATACTCTCCTGATTCGTGCAGGAATATGGTTTCTACACAAGCCATTGTTAAATTACCTTCAACTGTTGTATAGCTGTTCTGAATGATGGATAAATGATTTTGAACAAATATAGGTCTGACAGCATCCAAAATGCCATTGAGATCCGTGTATTCAAACGTATATGAACCGCCATTTTTGGTACGAACATTTACTTTTGCATTATGTTTTGGTGTTTGAATAGTAGCCCATGCTTTAGCTAATGCTGCCGAAATATTTACATTACTCTCGGAAAAAAGCATATTCTTCCCCCTAGTTAGTTGATTTTTTGAAGTCTTGGGCGTAAAATACAGAGTAACTATTTTTGCAAATAATTTTTTCAGACCACTGCCGCAAACAGTGGTTTTTTACTTTGTATATTCCTGTGAATAAAGAGTGGAACGTTCTGCAAATTTCAGCGTCACAACTTCTCCATCTTTAGCGACACCTTCAAGGCCTGTGTTCTTGACTTGTAAAAATCGAAATTCTTTCTGATCTGATAAACGCTTGAAGTAAACAATACGCATTTCAATCACCTACTTTCTGATGGAATCCCATCAAGCAGCCTATAACTGCAAAGCAATCCGTCAAGGGGAGGAACGGGTTATAGACTGCTTGACGAGAGCGAGTATCGTACTCGCAATCATCAAGTTTTGTGATATAATTATCGAGACTAATATAGTTCTGCTGTTTAATCGCGCCAACGATTAAGCAGCTTTTTTATTGCCAGCAAGCAATAATGATTGGTACGCCAATAGCAATCATGACAATTCCGCATATCACACAGAACTCCTTATGTTTTTGATCACGGCCGTCATCTGGCATATACAAATAATTCACTAGCCTTTTCACCATGCTGACCACCACTTCCCTACTGACACTAAGCGTTCTTGCAATGACAAACTACTCCATTTATTAACTTTTAATATTTTCATTAGCAAGTTTCTTCACCACCTTTAGGGAAATACCTCGCCTACTAAAATCTTGAATTAACCCACCAAAATTTTTGTTATCTTGTAGCTGGACTTCTAAACGTCTGATTGCATGTTCTGCCTTTTTAATCCGCCAAGCACATTCAGCTGCTAAGTGGTATGTACTGTGCTGTCTATGAAATGCCATGGCTCCTTGTAAATCCTCAATACATGCTTTCTTTGCGGCTATCTCTAGCTCCAATTTCTTTACATGATCCAATTGAAAATCCCTCCCCCTATAAACATGGGTACTGTCTGTAAAAACTGCATAGCTGCATCTGCACTAAATAACGCTGCTACTACTGTGTCCTGTGAATTTGTAATTGCGGCAGTTCTGGCTAAAAAATTAACTTCGCAAGCGATGATATTTTGCTCAATGCGACTGATAGTTGATTGCGTAGTATGCATAAGTTCCGCAAAGGCTTCCTGCGATAATTTTGCTTTCTTGCGGCACTTTCTGATTAACTCTCCAACATCTACATGCAATGAAATCACCTCCTTATGCAGAAAGTGCATATTATGCTTACCACGCATGGTTTCTTTATTAAGTTATCTTTATAGTTGAGATATGAGATTGTTTGCCCCAATCTCTTATACATACCTGTCCGGGTAGTTGTATTTTTAATTATTGTTGAGAATTTCATCAATTACTTTTGCTGTTGGCTCTGCTAACCAAACTCGCTTATATCTTGAACCTATTTGTCTTTGGTGCTCCCTAATCCGAGGATCGCAAAGAATATATTTTTCTAATGACGCTTTACTAAATCTAGTTTCTCGAACTAGATCATCGATATCCCAATAAAGTGTTCGTTGCCTAACGGTTGCTTGTACTATTTGGTCGTATCTTTCTAACAATTCCTTTTTAGAAACGCCAGCGTTCTCCAGAACTAATTGAGTAATGTCCGTATCATTTTTAATCACAGTTACTTGGCACCACCTTCAACAAGTTTTAACGCTTGTTGGTTGTATGCGTTAATCTCCATTCTCAGCGTAGTAGATGGCTGCCACATGGAGATAAATTTGATACTTTCAGCAAAACGTGTTTTAGGAATTTCTCCATAACGTGGGACTTCAAAGTGATTTTTGAAATCTCGCCAAAATGCTGAAAACACTTGACGGCTTATTTTTTTATATGCATTTGATTCTTTGCCACCTAACGCGGCAATTACTACTTTTCGGCCTCGTTTGCTGATTTGAGATTCTTGATTGCCATCTATACGCATCGTTTTATAGAGTGATTGAACGGTTGCTTTCACTTCGCTCACCTCGACCTTTAATGTTTCGATCTCTTCTGATGTCTCAAGTGATAGTCTCATCGAAGCTTTCAACTGCTCTCTTTCTGATAACGGCGTTGGATGAAGCTGTTCCTCCAACGCATTAAACGCTTGGATGTACTTCAATTTAAACTCTAATGACTTAGGCCCAGTGAAGCCCATTGCTAAGAGCGTAAAGCCATCTCGATTCATGTAATACATTTTGTAAGACTGCTTGTTTTGCGGATGCTGATAAGAGCCTTCAAAGAATAAATTCTGGGTATGCTCATTTTTGAGCAACCCTTCTATATCCCGTAAAACATTGCGATGCTCTTTGTTAAACGATTCCGCAATTTGCAAAGACGTTGTAACAGCTTGGCGGTTTTGAATGACGACTAATTGGTTCATGATAAAACCTCCTTTGTAACTTTTATAATTTGTTATAAATCGGCAGACAAAAGATTGTCGGAGGCTAAGAATTTGCAAGCTCATTTTTTGAAATCCTTGATAAAGCAATTCAGAAAATTTACCCATTTGTTCTTGGTCATCTCCACATTGAGCAAAAAACTTGATGCTACTAGGAACCAGTCGATTTGCATCCCATAGGATGACTACCCAAATCTCCTACCTCTTTCATTGAATTAGCGTCCCTACCGTTTCATGTTTATTAGGAAGGATAAAGCTGATAATAATTGCATAACTAAAATTGCAGCACCAAAGATACATTTATTTTTTTGAGTCGAATGTTTTCATATCTCACTCCTTTCGCTTTTTATAATGATTGATTGAAGATTTAGGGGCAGTTAAGCTAATTGCTCAGTACAAGAATCTTGTACATTGTAACCAAATAAAAAAGCTACATCTCTTTCTAAAATCTTTGATACAGCCAATGCCACTTCTAAACGTGGTTTAGAATAACCAGTTTCCCAATTAGATACAGCAGCCTTAGTAACACATTTCAAGGAATCTGCTAACTCTGCTTGAGTAAGGTTTTTATTTTTTCTTGCGTTTATCAGGTTCAAGTTTTTCAAACTAACCACCTCCTAATGTATGATTAACTTGTACTTCTATATTAACAACAAGATACTCATACGTCAACAAAAAGTATGAATTTCTTGTACATTATGTTTTTTATTATATATTTGTTATTTTTAATAGTACAATTTACTTGTACATTGTGAGGTGAAAATAATGATTAATCTTAGATTAAAAGTTGCTCGAAAAGCAAAAAAGCTAACTCAAGAACAATTAGCTAATAAACTCCAAACAACTAAAGGCACAATAAGTAACTACGAAAATGGATATAGTACTCCTTCAAACGAAATGCTTGTCTTGTTATCGGAGGTACTTGATGTCTCAACTGATTATTTATTAGGAAAATCAACTTCCTTACTTGATATAAATAATAAATTTATAGCTCCTGTTGATGAAGCTAAAGCAATTTTAACTACCAGAGAAGCTGAAAATAAAATACTGCCAGATGAAAAAAAACTTTTAGATGACATTCGTTCTTCTGAATCGCGAGATGAAATTGTAGAAATAGAAGTTCTTCAACGAGTTAACACTTTTCTAACTAATGAAAAGGACATAGCAAAACGCCTTCAAAACTTTAAAGACGAGATTGAAAATAGTGACGGACTTTCCTTTGATGGAGAACCGATGTCAGATGAAGCAAGAGAATCGCTTATTGAATCGATGGATCATGTATTTAGACAAACGCAGAGGATTAATAAGAAGTATACGCCTAAAAAGTTTCGTGAGGATGAATAATCTTTAGGAGGATTATTTAATGGATATCGAAGAATTAAAAGAAGGTTTTAGAGTCTTCTTCCCACCATATTTAGAAGGTTACAGAAGTCGTGTAAATGAACTGTATATGGAAGAACATAAAAATAGCGATTCATTTTATTTTATGGACCCAGTCAAACTTTTCGTGCTTTTATACGAAAAAAACACTCAACTACTTTTCTCAGAAAGTGATGAAGATCAAATCGTTTTTATTGACTGTTCACATATTTCAAATGAAGAATTTTCATTGCTAACAAATGGGTCTGAGAAATTAAAAAAACGATTTATTAAATCCTTGTTAAATGTTGATGAATACCATGTTGATATCCCTTTTTACAATCTAGGTGAATGGGCAGGAATAGCATTCTCAAATGGTAACCGCGATAGTCTAATTGATCTAAGTTACCGCTGGGGAACACATCTTGCTGATTCACATGAAAACCTTTATCGTTTTAGCAAAGCTTTTAATTCAGCTATAATTCCTTCTACAGAATTAGGGAATATTGACACAAATGTAATTATACAAAAGGTAAATGATCCTACATTTGAATATGAATTCGGGGAATCTGTTAAAGCATATAATTCTGGACTCTATTTAGCAGCAGCTGCAACTGGTGGCATCGCTTTAGAAAATATTTTACGTTTGTTAATACAAGCGAAGACCAAGGCTAATTTACCTCAAAATACATACATCAAAGATTCTTTAGCTGTGTTAAAACGTGAAAATGTATTATCCAATCGACTTGCGGCTTCTGCTGATAGCTTAAAGGCGATTAGAAATTCTAATGCCCATACTAATTCAGACCCAGTAAAAAAAGCAACAATTAATCATCTATATTCGGTTATTGAAGATTTATCCTATTTGTTTTAATTGATTAGACAATAGTTCAAACTGAGCATGTAATTTTCTACTCAATGCTGATGTATCACCATGTGGGTTTCCTTCTTCAGAATACCAAAGCGAACGTTGTAAATCTTCTGCTATGGCAATTACTTCTTCTTTACTTAAGGTAATACTAATTAAATCTGTACCATTTACAATCATCACTATCACTCCTAAATTGAATTTAAATCTATTTTAATCAAGTGAATGTGATAATGCACTAAAGATGGAAATGAAGTGATTGAATGTTTCTAAAAGAATATGTCGCAAATTTAATTAACAAATATGCAACACGTGATCCATTTGAGCTCGCAACTTTATTAAATATATATATTATCAAATGGAATTTACACGAGGAGATTCGAGGATACTACAAGTATGATCGGCGGAATAAATATATCGTAATCAATAGTAACCTTAGCGATGAATGGAAGCGAATCGTTTGTGCACACGAATTGGGACATGCAATTTTACACCCCAGATTAAATACACCTTTTATGCGGAAAAGCACTTTGTTTTCCGTTGATAAAATTGAACGTGAAGCAAATTTATTCGCTGCTTATCTTCTAATACCAGATGAAAACTTATTTGAGTATTACGGAGAAATGACAATATATGATATAGCTGCCTTACATCAAATCCCGATTGAATTGATTAGATTGATATTTAATGACTACTTCTAAACCATTTATAATAATTAAATACTCATTAATATATTTATTTGTAAAGGGTAGGATTTAATGGAAGAAATACTTAAACTGATTAAAGAATATAAAGAAGTTGTTGTCTTAATAATTTCGTTGTTTGGTTTAAAAAGTTTTTTCACCTTTATTAGCTCCAAACCATTAGAAAGACAACTTTTCAGTAAAGAAAATAAAATTATTTATGAATTAATAAATATTATTACTTTATTTATACTTTTCCCCACAGTTACACTATATTTCTTTATACTTGATCATTATAAAATCGTAAAGATTATTGACAATAATTTTGGATATATTCTTTTTTTATATTTTTTCATTTTTATATTATTAAATATTAGAAAAATCTTAACAATAAAGTATATAAAAAGATTTATATTAAAATTAAATAATAAAATATATAATTTTATTACACATTCAAAGGTAGAAACAACAATATTTTTCTTATATATTGTATTTTCTTGGATTATTTTTGGGTCTCTGAATGCTTCTATAATTATTGAAAATAATGCAATTAAACTCAAAATCTTTATACTTTCATTATTTGTATTTATTGAACTATATTTTGTTTATGTTTCACTCTTTATGGGTACAAATTTTAAATTGACAAAAGCCATGATGGTAGTAATAAAACTGGAGAACGGCGACATATATGAAAATTATTATATATACAATCCAAGTAAAAATTTTATATTAATTGGTAAAGAAAAAGATCCTAATTTATGCAAAGAGCCAATACTTATTCAAATTAATAAAATTCTGTCATGTAAACAAGTTGATACGGTTTTAGAAATAGATTAAAAGTCCTCATTCACTAAGTTAACACAAATTGATGTTGCCAGATATCTAAATATTTTAGAAAGTGCTTATGGATACTATAAAGCAGGAAGATTTGAATTTTCCATTAGTGGTATAAAATAACTTGCAGAAAAATACAACGTGATTGTTGATTATCTACTTTGAAGTACTGATAATACTGCTCCCCTTTCTCAACAAGAAAAAGACGAAGCTGAGTTCCAGGCTTTCGCCAACAACCCTACTCTGGTACAAGGAATTGCCGAAGTCGAAGGAAGAAGATTTGGAGAAGCTGCTTAAGATGTGGGAGATTTTGAAGAATAATGGTGAATTGTAATGTTAATTTTAGTCAAATAACGATTATTAATTAATTCTAAAAGTAACATAATGATATCTAAAAAAAAGGACATGATTATGCATGTCCTTTTTTAATACCATTATTGGAAATATTATTTATTTATGATATATTTTTTATAGTGATTATAGGTATATTTACGCAAGAACTATTAATCACTAATCTGGAATTAAATATATTTTTGCTTTAACTTAGTCTGGTTTTTCATTATTTAATATATTAATAGGAGGTTTTATTAATGGGTTTATTTGATATTTTCAAGGGAGATAAAACTGGAACTGAGCAAGGGATGCATCCACATTTTGCATTTGTAACATCTCTACTTTATATGATGGGTGCAGATGGAGAATATGACCATGAAGAAATTGGCCAACTACTATCTGTTATCGGTGGACAGAAAAAAGGCAATAAAATTTATGTTGGTGGAAACAACGACGATCTAATGTCGAAGGCAATAAAATATGTAAACAAGAACTCAGTAGATCAATTCTTACGAGAAGCTGCACATGTACTTACTGATGCTCAGAAAATGTGTATTTTAGTTAATCTAATTGACTCCTCTCTTTCAGACGGTGAAGCTGAAATTGAAGAACAACAATTATTTAAAAAGTTTTTAAATGCTTTTGGTATTTCAGAAGAACGGTTTAAGCCATTTTTTGAAGTTATCGTACTAAAAAATGATCGTTCTGTATTTTTAAATACAAACCATCAAAAAAATAAAAATGGTTATAAAGTAGAGCTGTCCAAGTATTAGAATGTAGCCTCTTTAATGAGGCTATTTTACATATTGCAAATATCTATATTAAAAAATGCTTTAACTTTGAAATTATCGACAATATTCTTATAAGCTTCTTACTAACTTAGTGGCTCAAAACTGCCCTTCCAATATATTTTTTTTAACAAAAACGCGAAAATTAACTATATCTTTCAAACAAATTATATAGGTGTTAGATTGTTAGTAGTCTCAATTAATAGTAAAATTAGGAGGAATATTTATGACACATATCGAGAATGGAAAAGAACCCGCAAAAGTAATTTCTTTTATTAATATGAAAGGTGGAGTTGGAAAAACTACATTAACTAAAGATTTGGGGTACTTTTTAGCAACAAAGAGGGATTACAAAATTCTATTTATTGACCTCGATCCTCAATCAAATTTAACTCAATCCTTTTTTAGAAAATACGGATACCATCAGGAAAGTCTATTAGATATAGATGAAAATACCGTTGAAGAAGATTCTAATGAAAATTCGATTAATAATAACACTAATAAAAAAACAATTGGTAGTGATATTTCCATTCAAAAGTTATTCAAACCTGGTAAAATATCACACCTAAAAAAAGATGATTGTATTCTAGCATTAGATGAGAAAATTTCTATTATACCTGGTACATTAAAAGCTATATTTTCAGAAAGAAATAGTAATATTGAAAATCATCTTTTTAATTATATTAATCAAACAAAATTGAAAAATGAATTTGACTTTATTTTTATTGATTGTCCCCCTACATATTCTAATTATACTATTTCGGCATTAATAACAAGCGATTACTATATAACACCTAGTAAACCGGATGCTTACTCTGTTTTAGGAATTGAAATGTTAAACGAAGTAGTTTGTCGTGTAAAAGAAGAACATCAAGTTTACTTTGAAAATAAAGATTTAAAATCTTTAGGTGTAATTTTCACAGAGTTAGCCCCATACAGTAAAGGTTATTATGATCAAATAAAAGAAATTAAAAAAACTCAAACTTTAAATATTCATTTTTTTGAAAATCATTTCGTTTACAATAGTTATATCCCAAAAAGAGCCGAATATTTTATTAGTGACTCTGGTAGTAATACAAAAAATGAGTTAATCGTATTGGCAGATGAATTTGAAAGGAGGTTTTCTGAAATTGGATGATTTAGAAAAATTAAGACACCTATTACAATCCATCAAAAATATAAAAAATGAAGATATTTTCAGAAGTGAATCTTATAGCATTTTTGTATTATTTTTGCTTTCGACTGAAATTTTCACATATAACCCTAATATTAAAGAGTTTTTAGAAAAAAACTCAGAATTCAACTCTTTTTTAATAAAATATGAAATGGAACTTAAAGAGTATCTTTTTAAAAGCCGGACTGTATTAATTGGAAGATTTATTAGAATAGTTGAAAAAGCTGATATAAAAGATTTAAAACTCATACTTAAAATAATACAAGAAATTGCTTTTTTTGAGTCTAAAGGTTCTAAAACAATAAACAATGGTAATAAAAATGAAGAAAATTACTTTGATTCTTTACTGGGTCAATTTAAAAGAGGTAATTAACTTGATAGATTCATATATTAAAGAGTACAAAGAATTTTCTATCCATAGATTTCCATATAGTCGTTTGAATTTTGATAATTTATCTACAAACGAAACACTTCAATCGATGTTTAAATCAATTGAGATTATCGATGTATTTTCTAATTCAACAGCTATTTTAGATTCATGGGTTATTTTAAAACTAAATGAATTAAAAAATCAGTTATTAATTTCTTTATACTATTTACCACATTATTCATCATTTCTCTTTGCATCATTACAAAGAAGTATCTCAGAATTGATTTTAAAAATAACTCTTTATTCTTCTGTTGATACACCAAAAACAGAGGAAACTCAAAATAAAATTAATAATATGCAATTTAGAATATTAAAAGACAATATCAAAGCTTCACCTGAATATAATACTCAACTATTCAAAATTCAATTAGATAATTTTTTCTCTTTATACGGGAATAGTTCTAATAATATTCATTTAAAGGAGGCATCTTCCGTTATAGAATGCATAGAGGCTTATAACTCTATTACACAATCAGACATTAAATTAGTAAAAGGATTAGCAATTAAAGTAGAAACTTACCTTTTAAGCTTTTTCCCTAAGTTACATAATTTAAATGACACTCAATTAAATATGTCATCTAAAATTCAACTAAAAAATATTTTGTCTAAACCAACTTACATTAAATATTTCAATTAGCCCTACTACCAAAAAGTAGGGTTTTGTTATACAATAAACAAGAACATACGTTCTTGTATTTAACCTATGGGTTGATTACATGCACTATACACATCTTGAAGATTATGTCCAACAGTTCTACACTCGCCTGGGCATTACAGACTCTACCCTGCTGCATGTTGAAGAAGTGGCTTTTAGAATGGGATTGAAAGTTTTTTATTGGCCAGACAAGAGTCAGGCATTATTTATTAATGGACGGCATTATATTTTTCTTAATGAAAATCAGTCGCCACAGCAACAATGGCAAGACTTTTGCCATGAACTATCACATGTATTATTACATACAGGTGATCAATTTCATATGTATACCCTATTTCGTGAGTACCGGGAATTCAAGGCCAACAATTTTATGTACCACGCTTGTATTCCTCTTTTATGTTGGAGGCTTTGTCAATAGACGATCATACACCACAAACAATTATGAAAGTAATGCAAATCTTTAACGTAGAATACGATTTTGCTTTCAGGAGATTAACACAATATAACATTAAGCAGATTATGCAGAGGTTGCATAATATGGCCTTCCTAAATATGAGATGATGAGTGACAAGGACAGGTCATAAGTGAGATGTTAACCGCTTTAGCTACCACTGTGAAAGGAGTGATGTACAAAGTTGTCCTATACGCTAATGTACCTGTCCGGGTTAGTTAGATAGGAAGTGGACAAAATGGCTAGATATCAATTAAACGCTACAAAAAAAGAGGATATTTATTGGTACATGGATGCCGATAAAGAAAAGAAATATGCTTACCGTTACAATTATTACGATCATAAAGGTAAGCGTAGAGAGAAATCAAAATATAAATTTGATACAATCCTTGCCGCTGAAAGAGCTCTAATTGCTATTAAAAGTACCATTTTAAATGGTGGAGAAAAGATTGCTTTAAATGATAATATGACGGTTTCACAATGGGTAGAAATTTATTTTGATCTCAAAAAATCAAAATGGAAAGGAACTACCCCTAAAACTTATCGTAATATCATTGATTCTTATATTCACCCATTCATTGGTCATCATAAACTTTCACGTCTAACCAAAAGTATTTATCAATCACAATTTATTGATAGATTAATACCTATCGCTGCACCAAAAAGTATTGTAACATATCATAATTTTTTTATAGGTTGTATAAATGCCGCAGTGGAAGATGAAATAATAGAAAAAAATCGAATTGCAAAGGCTGATTTACCACGTGCGGAGAAACAAAATACTGACGAAGTAGAAGGAAATTATTTAACACCTACAGAGTTAGCATATTTATTGCGCTGTGTAAAAGAATCTTGTGATATTACTAGATATACTTTAATTTCCCTTCTTGCGGCGACAGGAATGCGACGGGGCGAAGCCGGGGCTTTACGTTGGGCAGAAATTGATTTTAAAAATAAATTAATAAATATAAGTCGCACTCGAGACGTTCATGGAGAACGATCAGCTAAAACGCTAAATAGTATCAGGACAATTGATATGACTGATGATTTGGCACAACAGCTGGAACAGTATCGTAAATGGTGTATTGAAAGAAAGCTTGCCTATGGTATACAACATACAATGGATGATCTAGTTTTCATTAGTAAAACATGTCATCCGCTGAACCAAAATGCTGCCACATTAACTTTATTACGGATGCATGAGTTACATGAAACAAAACTGATTTCGCCACACGGTTTACGACATACCTTTGCTACAATTTCAATTGCATCCGGTACACCGCCTACAACGATTGCCAAAATTCTTGGTATGACTACATCTACCCTCTTGAAAACATATGCACATTCCTTCGCTGAAAGAGAAAAACAAGCGATGCAAGTAATGAGTCAATTCCTTCATTTTGATAAATCTCTCTAAAACTATTAAAAGTGGGGTACGAATTGAGGTACGGTTTACACCGAACCTCCCTCACCCCTTTGGTATCAAGGGTTTTCAATAGATAGTGTTGATAAGCATAACTTATGACCTTGGTTTCTATCCTGATGTTTTTAATTTTTTGATGTGCATAATATCAAGGTTTTGTATTAATGAAGGTTTCTATACCTGTCTAACGAAGTGTATCTAAATGTATTTAACTGGGTATTTTTTGGGGCACTTGCTGGGGCACCTGTAACTTTTTTAAAATGGTGCCCCAGTTCGTAAAAATGTAGATAAAGAAGGTTTGGACAGGTACTCTCTTATAAGGAAAGAACGATATAAATTCCTTTAAAGTTAATATTTTCTAAGATGCCTAAATTGGCAGTTGTTTTTTCTGCATCATCTCCTACAAAGAACTCTACTAATTTTGCTGGTAAGCTCTTTTCAGTAGCAGTAGATAAAGCTTGATTAAACAAATTTTCACGCGCAGCTTCTTTTTGAGATTGCTCAAATTGTGCCTTTAACTCACGTAACTGTTTCGCTTCCTCTGATTCTGGTGGATAACGCTTGGAAATCTCATCTTCTAATTTCTTTGGAAGAGTTTTAGTTTCGTACGTTTTAATCGCATCAGTTACTCGAGTATCAGCAAATGATTGAAGCCATTTCTTACCCTCATCATCGTCGTTTAGAAATGATTTAACCGATTCAAGTGTCAATGTAGCCCCTTGACCGTTTCCTCCTGATGCTGGCTCCGGTGTAGGTTCAGGCGTTGGCTCTGGATTAGGATCTCCTTCTCCCGCAAGCATTTGAATATCTAAAGGTATTAACGTTTTAAGATTGAATGGATTTTGATTCATAATTTCCTCCTTGCCCAATTTAGTTACTCGAATGAATCCCTAAACTGTTCAATAGTGTATTTGTTCTCGTTCTTTATAACGTCTTCGAGAGGAAAGACAAAAATAAAAAGCCATTCAAAGTGAATGACTTGTGTAGGTTTATAACAAATTTTGATTAATATCATGAGAAAAAACCAAGTTTTGAACAAGCAGAATAAGAAATTTAATTACCATTTCTCGTTATTTTTATAATTTTTCAAATGAATGTACTCATCATTTTTCATTTTCTTCCAACTACTAATACCATTCAAAATAAGCATAAAAATTACAAATAAGGCTGAACCCACCATGTAATGACCTGAGTAAAAAATAACAAACGCCGCAACCAATAATGATATCATCAGCAATATCGCTAAAATTTGTAATTTATTATTCTTCTTATCATTCATAAAATCCACCTCCCAATTAAATGTTTTTTGTTATTTCAATATGTTATTATGGTTTATTTTACCACACGATTAAAATTCTTATATAACTTTCCTTACTTAAATACAAAATAATTTTGATTACCCTTGAGAAACTTTCAAACTTCAATTTGCGCTAAATTTTTTCTTCCACTCTTCATAACTCATAAATGGCACCGTTACACTCGGCGGTTTAACCTGTTTATACGCTTTGTTAAAAGCTTATCTATAAGTTAGCCCTTGATCAGACATATAAGCATCAATACGTGCAGCCAATTGCTTTTGGTAAGTATCATCCATGTAATCTCTACCTCTTCGATATTCAGGAAGCTTGCCATTAATCATGTATATCGTATGACAACGACACTGGATATCCATTGAAGCAATGCCCCATAACCTCGGTGCTTTTGATTTCCACTTGCCATAGTGAAAGTAGCCATCTTTATCAGCTTTCTGACCCTCTAGCTTTCTATGGGACTTACGAACTCTGGTATCAAGCGACGACATCCATACTTTAGTAAGCCGTGCTGTTTTACTTGCCTGTTCCTCAATTGCTAAATCTACTTGTGATCTAACTCGGCCACCCTCTGTACGAGCAACAAGGATTGCTTTTTTCTTTGTCCATCCCATAGCGTTTTCAATCCTGATAGCCATGTCTGTGTAACTTTCACCAGATTGTAGACTCTGTGCTATCTCAATATTCAAACGCCTGATAATTTCGTTCCTATGGACTTCAAATATCTTAGGAAGAGTAAGAAACTCAACAGGATTAGTTAACGCTACATGAATCATCTCAGCAGATGGTATTTTAAAGCCCATTTCCTCGCCTGTAGACTGTTGTAAGAGGTAAGCCATCAATAAGTATCTTTCAATGTAGAGACGTTCCTCTGACGCTTGTATAAGCTTAATAATCTCTTTGTAATCAGCGTTCAGTTGTTGAGCAATTAACTTCATTTCTTGGTTGAATCGGTTGTACTTATTAACATCAGTCCAAGTAGCTTCGCCATTTCTGGCAAACTTCCGATGCATGTCTAACATCTGGGCAAGAATAGACTTTAAACGTCTCGCAAAAACAACCTCAATGTCCCTCTCAGCTTTAGCTTCTAAATCATCTACGATTCGATTGATTTCCTGTTGATTTATGAGTCATCAACTTCTTTTGTATCATCATCGTCATCCTCGTTCAAAGGTTCAAGCCCATTACCAAACAATTTTTCATCATTCTGCATCTCTCCAAGTTCATACTCCACATCATCAACAATTGACAGCTTAGAAAGTCGAGTACGTTCTGACACTACACTTTTGAAGCTTGAGAAGCTTGAGCATCAATAGGAATGTTTCGCTTATATTCATACCAAACTTTCAAGTAATCGTCCTTTGAGCAAATACCTTTTTTGGACCATGCACTACATAGCACTTTAAATTGGTAGCGAAGAGCAGTCGTGAACTTTCGCTCTATCGTTTTGCATTTGTTCTCAAGTGCCATAAGTTTATACTTCATAGCCACTCCACTAGCATTACCAGCAAACGATTCATCACTGAAGTTCACGCTCTTAGCTAAACGCATGATGTTCTCTTCAAGACGGTTTAAATGGTTCTCAATCATTTGATCATTAACATCTTTAGTTAGATATTTAATGTCGTCATTCTCACCCATCAGTTCAAAGATACCTGTTCTAGCTAACTTGTTTGCCTCTTCTTCATCCATCCCCATACCTTTAAGCACCAGGTAGGCCAATCGAAACTGTTCAATTTCGTTCGATGCATCCGATAAAGTTCTGTCGTAAGCATCAATCAGGTTATACACCTTATCTGCATCCCCCTGCAGCTCCTCATTATTGGGAACACCGAATAAAGGGCAATAGTCAAATAAGTGCTTCCGTTCATCTTTCAAAACAAAAGGTGAATCAGTATCAGTGCGAGTGTACAATCTTTCAGTGGTTGCATCGTAAAAGACCAGCTGCTCAATTTCTACTTTTTCACCCTCAGCATCTAATTCAGCGCTTTTAAAATATCGCATAGCATATTTAGGTTCACTAACGTCTGCTGTTTCTGAAAGAATGATTTTCCCATGGATCAATGGCCGTAACCCGTTCATTTCCATCCGTATCAATGTAAAGCAGTCGTGCTGAATAGCCACAAATTGCTGTTTTCTTTCCGGATTCACTTTCCAAATCATCAATAGAATTACGCAAATTAAAAAGCTCAATCGCCTCGGATAATTTATCAAGGCCTTGAGCTTGTTTGTCTACTACGTATGAAATTGGATTACCGAACATGTAGCCAACCTTGGTATCTACTATTTCAGCGTCTAAAGGGTTATTAAGTGTATTATTTACCTTGTCATCAACACGAACCACATGATCATTACCTTGAGCATAATCAGTTGGCTTACGAGTTAAAATCGGTACTGCCGATAATTCTGCTTTGTACCGATTGTAATTGAGCAATCGTTTGTTACGTTCAGCCTTTGTTTCATCAACTAGCTTATTCAGTAATAAAGGAGTAACACCTTTTACATCTATATAAGCTATGTATTCGTTCACTGTACCACCTCCTTATCGGTTCTTTCCTGTGATGATTTCTTTGTAATAATGCGTATAAATCGCATAGCGTAGAGCATCCAGTACGTCATCCCACAATTTAACTGGTTCTCCTGTGCTCGAATTCTACACGTATTGAAAAATTTCATCTTCAAAACGTTTCACTTTATCACGAACAACAAACAACCTTTCCAGTTTGAAACGTCTAGCTACTTCTTCAATCCCTGCAACAACTGCTTTCTTTGCATTGAATCCTCGTATTTTTTCGCGTTTGAAACGTGCAATATGTTCTGGTCGAGCTGTATCACATCACAATAAAAATTGATATTGCCATAACACACTTTAATATCTTTCGCTATCTTTACCCAATCATCAATCTCATAATATTGATGAGCATGCTCTTCACACAAATACACATCGCCTTGGTCGTCTTCTGCCAGTACAACAATAGATCCGAAGTGCTCATATCCCCAGTCAACGCCAGCAAAATATTTTACGATATTCTTTTTGGCGAATTCCTCCAAAGAAACAAAATGTACTTCCTCTTTAAAATCTTTATATACAATACCTTCTGCAGCTACCCAACGGCCGTAAATATCGCGTTCAGTAAACATACCAGAAGGTGTACTTGCTACAATTGATTCGATGTATTCCTCATCTAATTTATCGTTATCAAATAAAGAAAAATTGAATACGCGAATGTTCAAACGACCACTTTCTAAAGTTTGACCATCTTTGTCAATGTAGTCTTTCTTGATACTGTGCGCTGGATTCTCTGGGTTTGTATCAATTAATACTCTAGCTCCTGGGTAAGAACAACGTGAAATAACTTCTTTTACAAATGTGTCATGTAATGCAGTTCCTTCATTGACGAAAGCCCCTGCTGCTGTAAATCCACGTGCCTTTTTCCATGAATCTGCTTTCGCCCCATCAAACACGTATACCTTATTACCGAAAATCGTAACAGCATTGGCCTTATTGAGCTTCAATTCTTTGCCCAATATCATTTCCATATCATCTAGTACGTTTCGTCTTATACTCGCTTGTGTAGCACCACCGATAATAAACGATAGCCCTTGTCCTTCATACTTTGCAATGTGCATTAAAAAAACCAAGATAAACACGAATGTTTTCCCTGCTCGCTTTGCGCCACTTGCGACTATGATTTTAGGTTTTTCTTTTACATAAGAATCCATAACGGTCTGTTGTTTTTTTGTTAATTCAGCCATTACTCTTCACCAGCCATGCGACGTAACATTTTCGCAATTTCTGATTCTTGCTTATTACTATCAGGGTTTTCGAGTTTACTGATTTCAGCTTTCGTTTTGTTAATATTCAATTGCATCTGTTCAAGTTTAAGTCTGCGCTCATCATCTTGGTCTGCCATCTCAACAAACTGACGAATAGAAGAACGCAACTCCCCGATTGCTCTCGATTGAGCAGTGAGTAGTTGCGCCTGTCGTTCCCATGCGAATTGGAATTCATATTCTTCCTCTGTTACAGCCTTTTCTACGCCTCCGCCATCTTCTTTAGAACGCGGATAGTATTCGTATTTTGCTTTTTTTGAGCTCCTTTATGATTTCGTCTTTCGATTCAACGTGCATAATTCGTTGAGCCCTTATGATTGCAGCATACTGAATCTGTATTTGATCCCAAATTAAATCGGCTGGAGAACGTTCGTTCATTGCCTCCATGATTTCGAGTGTTTCTTCTGGCAAGAACTTTTGAAAGAAGCCATGTGTCAGGGCATTTGAGTTTTGTTTTGGAGCTGATGCATTTTTATTGCCTCTATTACCTTTTGCATTAGCATTACCAATAGGAGCGCCTCTTTCTCTCTTAACAGTTTTTATTGGAGTACTCCGTTCGTCTGTTTGGAGTACTCCATTTAATTTTTCGTTCCAATTGTCTTTAGATTTTGATTTCCAAGAGCCGATTGTTTTTTCTGGAACTCCTAACATTTCTGCTATTGCTCGATTTGTAATATCACCGTTATGTTCCTTATAAATTTCAAATACTTTATCTCGATTTGGATCTCTCGCTCTAGCCATCGCATAATCACCACCACCTATACCTGAAGCCTTGGAAGCCTCTTACTTGTTCTAACTGTTCCTGTCTTAAATCATCCATAAAAATAAGACAACCATTCCATGTGCGATTAGTTACCTCGCATACAGCAGTTGCCTTAGTTTTGATTCGTATTACTTTCATCGATGACTCAATACATCCGTTTTTTATGAAATACACTCTATCACCAATGTTTAGCTTTTTAGGCTGTCTGGATAGTTGCCAGAACTGTTCATATCCACCTTGTTCATACATAGCAGTTTCTTTATCATCATTTACATATTCGCTCTTAGGAATCGTAACTACGATATCCAATGGCATCACCCCATTATGCTAAATGCTTCGGAAAAATTAAAAAGCATCCATAAAGGATGCTCAGCTTATTCCAAATAAACTTTTAATTTGTAAAGAGGCGTATTCCTTAACAACATCTAAAGGAACTGAACCAAGTTCTAACCCTTTGTTCAATATACCTTCTTTAGTTTTATTCCAAATTCCGTTATTTTTAACTGAGTCTAAAAATTCATGTCCATCCCAAGTCATTGATGCCATTAACCAAAAAGGTTTGTTATCAGCCCATCGAGTGCTATTTTTCACATATCCAGCTTGATCTAATATTTCTAAATGGTACGCAACCACTTCTCTGTCCCAGTTTTCAGGGATAACTAACTCTTTTTTATCATCGTTACTCTCAATAAGTAGTAATAATTCTCTCACTAAATTCAAATCTCGTTTCATCAAAATCACCTCCTACCTAATAATAAACCTGAAAATGAAATATACGTAATAACTTTTTGCTCTCAAAAGTAAGTACCGTTCTCTAGCAGT
The DNA here is from genome assembly GCF_052928325.1 of Lysinibacillus sp. BSL11. NCBI lineage: Bacteria > Bacillati > Bacillota > Bacilli > Caryophanales > Bacillaceae > Lysinibacillus > Lysinibacillus sp. BSL11. The sequence continues at coordinate 123,707 of NZ_JAVGCX010000007.1, forward strand.
CAAAGGGGATGAAACTGCTCGATACTCACTTTTCAGGGCAAAATAAAAAACACCCCGAAGGATGTTTTACTTCTTTGCTTTTATTGCTGTCTTATATTCAACAATATCTGATTCCCTTTCTTTTTCTACTTTCGTTATAAGTTCTTTAATTTGCACTATGTATTGTTCAATGTTCTCTTTTATTTTTGCTTTTGTATTATCTTCATCTTCCTCTCCTTCTCCCATCTTAAAATTATATTCATAATTCGAGACAGTCTTAAGGGTGTTCTTTTTAATTTTCTCAAACTCATTTGAAAAATTTATAATAATTTCATAATTTTCGTAACTAATATCTAGCTCTGATTGATTTAAAACTTTTCCTATTAATTCATTAATTTTGTCACACACTTTATGATGCGTTTCAATAATTTCACTTATATCCAATTTGCTTAAACTAGGGAATTTTAATAACTTTCCTTCTATTAGTCTTAAATTGAACTCAACAAATGATAATGTACTATATTAACTGCCCAATAAGGTTATTGGCTCTAATAATCTTTTTAGGTAACTTATTTTCATTATCCTCTCTCCTGTTTTCTTGTATTGTCTCTTTTACTCCTAAATATGTAACTACCCCTCCTACTATTGCACCCACTAGACCCAAACAACCAGCTAAGACAGTTTCACTTTCTATGAATGATGAGTTTTTAACAATATATATCGTTAAAATGCTTAGTATTAAAATTACAAATATCAACAACAGTGCTAATATAATGTTAATCCACTTTGTATATCCTTTCATCGCCTCAATACCTCCCACCCAATCATAACCTAGCAGATGAAATATATGTAATAACTATCTGCTCTCAAAACCACACCAAACTCTGTCCTCTCAATTCATAGCGTTTCGGCTGTTAAATGTAGTTTTCAAAGCAAAAGAAAAACACCCTGAGGGTGCTTTATTAATACTCTAATTTTTATTTAGCTGAATTCCATTGTAGGGACCTTTATTGATTGTTCCAAACGTTTTTTTCCACATAGACTCCTTCTGGATTATTTCTGAATTCGTCCCTTCCATAAACTCAATGACGGAAAAAGTAATTGAATTATAGCCGTTTTCTAAAATATATAAATTCAAATGATGTGCATCACCTAAAAACCCTAAATGAGTCATCCACCTACCTATAATCCCACCTGTACCATAAGCACTACCAATATATCGACTTTTGCCATCTTCTGAGCGTTGAATATAAATTCCGTTTTGACTTAAAACTTTTTTCAAATTATTCTGCTCTGAATTATCTTCCCAAATTGCAATAATCTCTCTCCAGGAAAATGTTTGTCCTAGCACCTCTTCTTGAGATACATCAACATCAGGTAATTCCAGTCCTTCAAACCTGGATGTATGTGCAAGTCTACTAGTTGCTTTACTTTCTTGTATTATTTCTTCTGAAGCCAATATTTCAGCAATATTAGTTGCTATTTGTAAGTAATCAGCTGCTTGAAAATCAATATAATACGTTCCTTTTTTAACAACTTCAGGTAATGACATTAACGTATTTTTTAAGTATTCATTCATATCAGGTGCATGATAAATTCTAAAAAATCTTTTTGGTTCATTATCCCATAATTCAAAAGCTCTAATTTTATAGAAATTTGGCTTTACACTATACTTTACCCACGGTGTTGATTCATTTGTTTTGTCATATCTTTCTTTCAACTTAAACATACTAGCAAGTCCACTTGTAGTTAGAATTGGTTCTAATACATCAAACATAATTCTCTTCCCTTCATTTATGAATAACTAATTATACCAAATTACTAATAGTTTTCTTAATAATTTCCATTTAGTTTTGCATAAGAATGTTCCATCCAATAAAAAGGAAGAAGCTCTGCTCGATGCTCACTTTTCAAAGCAAAAGAAAAAAGCATCATAAAGCTTTTTACAGCCTTTACAATGCTTTTATAGTTCCTGTTTAGACAGGAGTAAATACTTAGTGAAGTAACGAATTGTGTTTAGTGCATTTCCGTGCACTTTGTTGATGTAGTAAGTTTGAGTGAAATTATGGAAAGTGGACGAAGTTCACATATAAACCACTCCTTAATGTTGGTCATAGTAAAGCTGTGAATTGATACATTGATAAATAAACCGCAAATAAAAATAGCCCGATTAATAACCAACCATAAACTTTTCTCTCGCTCTGAAATGCTTCAATTCCTTTAGTTAACATGAATAAACCTGAGAAGAATACCATTAAAAAAGTCAGATCGTAATCCCGTGTTATAAGTAGGTAAGCTGAAAGAGAGACAGTTATGATAGCAAAAACAATTTGTAAAATGTTAAGCATAATATTCCACTCCTCTTTAAATATCATATAACAAAAAGAGAAGTCATGGAAATGATTGTAAATATTTAGCCTTTTATATTAATTAAGATACCTAATCCCTTAAAAATATGGGCCGGCCATGTATGTCATACTCCGAACAAGTTTGTTCAGCGCAGGTCGGTCGTCGGTCTGTCTTTCCCTAATATTTAGGTTTTTATAAATACCAAGAGAGGAAAACCTTACCGCACCATCCTGCCTCCCAGTTTACATCATATTTTTCCTCTTACAAAACATGCTACATGTTTTACATTTGTTCCTTTGTACTTACTTTTGGTTTATTAGATTCAAAGTATTTAATCTTATCGTTTATTTATATTTTCTTGAATATACAAATTCAATTACTGGAGATGTAACGAATGTAAGCCCAACAACTATGAGTAAAGGGTAATTTTTCATGTCATTTAAATTGGATACACCCTCTGAAATAAACAAAATTAGACATGCCATAATCATTAAAACATAATACCCAAGCTTTGCACTCTGAGTTTCAATATGTCTATCTAATTCATCTTTATCTTTAACACCATTATGGTTACCCCAATTAATCCAGTTGAAAAGATAAGACAAGGCAATGAAACTAAAAATTATAGAACCCCCATCTATTGTTCCGAATCGCATCCATCTGTATAATGTGTAGCTTACAAATCCACAAAAAACTACAAAAACAATAAGTCCTATTATCTTTTTTGATTTATCCATTCTTTTTCTCCCCATTCTCCTGTGGTATAAATAATTCCTCCATAGTGGCACCTAAAACTCTTGCAATATCAAAAGCGAGCTTTAAACTTGGATCGTATTTGTTATTCTCAATAGCATTAATTGTTTGTCTAGTTACGTTACACAGATCTGCCAACTTCCCTTGTGAAATGCTACATTTTTCTCTTAGTTCTTTAATATTATTTTTCATAATATAACCACCTTCATATTATTAAGGTGTAAAATATCTTTTACATCCTAATAATACCCAATTAAACGATTGCATGTCAAATATCTTTTACATCAAATTTTAGTACACTTGAATTCAATCCTTTTCATAACTAAAAAAAAAGAAGCAACCTTTAGGCTACTTCATCATCTGAATTAAAATATTGTTTCTGACCCTAAATATCGTCGTGCTGGATAAATTCATGTGCTTACCAATCGCTCGCATGCTATCGCCATCAAGCAATCTATAAAGTACCTCAATTTCTCTATCTCCATGTACTAACGAAATACGTTTTTGCAACTCTGCAATCTTTTGCTCATATGCCTTAATTCGATAATTTAGTGAATAAACACGGCGTTGCACTTCAGTATACACTGGATCACTTGTCCCACCACTAGCCTTTGGTAATGTTGCATCGATGCCATACATAGCCGTCTTAGCCCCAATGTAGCTATTGTTATTAGCTTTCGCTACAGGCTGCCTTGCTTCCTCAATCGTTTCAACCATCCACCGATAATTCTCAATCCACTGAAGTAAATCCTCTTTTGTAACTTTAATTCGCCCTGTTAACATAGTTTAGCCCTACTATTCCCACACTGGTAGGTATGGTATAATAACTTAACGAACAAGCCATCAATGGGCATAAACCAATTCGAGCTGTAGCGTGGGATGACGCTGCGGCTTTTTCAAAAAAAAGGAATGATGATATGAACCAATTAATTCAATATATCAGCTACAAACCAAGCTTGTAGGGAGTGCTGTTTCTTCCCTTGACCTCCCTGCAAGCTTGGGTTTCTCAAGGGAGCTGATATTAATGAAAAACCGTTCTAAAGCCTATATTCGCCATCAGAGAGAGCGAATTATCCGAAAGAAATGGTCAATTTTAAAAGATGTAATGTTACGTGAAAGTGAGTTCATGCCTGTACGTGGTACATTAAGCAAAGGAAAAATTCATTGCTCATGTAGAATGTGCCGATACGAGCAGTATCACTCGATTCCAAAAGCCAAACATAAAGCAAAATTAAAAGCTATGAAAAAGGAAATAGACGATTATGTCTATTTCCTTTTTTCGTATTTCCTTACATCCTTTTTAGTTTGCTTTACCAGTTACGACACTGTAGCTTTTTTGTGTTACAATTTACAAAAAATACATAACGAGGTAATCATCAATGGACATATTTACAGATATATCGAGTGGCGGAAGTCTGTGGTTTTTTATACCACCAATGATCTTGCTGCCAGTTGTAATGATAGGATGTGCCGTAATTTATAAAATCCTATTGGGCAGTATTTTGCCAAAGAAGGTTTACAACTTTTTGCTTGGCCCAATTGCCCTTCTTGGATTCTTTATTTGGGCTATCCCAATGAACATGGGATTTTATGAGTTTTTTAGAGCGATATTATAATCGCTCTATTTTCATTTAACCCTCATATTGTGCAGTAATATATATTTATAATTCCCACAAAAACCTTCACAGAATTGTCACTTACTAAGTATTTATAAAATTTATATACTTACTCAAGTAACGAAAGGAGTGTTGACGTATGCCAACTACTAGAAAAGAAAGTCTATATTTTGGTTTAATAATGTGTTTTGGAATGGTACTTTTTATGACCCTTTATAACTTCTACCTTAATGATACATTTGGACAAATTTCTTTCTTAGGTGGAATTACTAATTTTTTAATAGGTTTTATTGTTGCTATCATTCTTGACTTGTACCTAGTGGGACCTATAGCTAAAAAAATAGCTTTCAAATTAACAGCAAATACATCAAATGTTCTATTTAAGATTCTAACAATATCTACATGCATGGTTATTGGAATGGCTTTTTTTATGTCTATTTATGGTTTGATAACAAGTTATTTTCACAATGGATTTTATTCCAATTCGATTATTAAAGAATTCCTTTCTGTGTTTTGTAGGAATTTTATTGTAGCATTACCTTTGCAAATTATTATTATGGGACCAATTGTACGTTTTTTATTTAATAAGTTTATAAAAACTTCTCCAAATAACTTAGTATTAAAAAATTAAGTTGAAACATATTATTTACGTTTCTAGTAACCTAAGAGATTTATTCTTTTTGGTTACTTTTTTACTGAACAATTTCTTTCACTTGCTCCCATCATCCCAATTCCACAAGCTCAATTGTCCTTTAGCTGGCACTGGCTCAAGTAAAACTTTCATTGTTTTCAGCTCCCATTCATATCGATCATCCATAAAATCACCAAAGTACAGTTCATCACCCTCTAATTTTTTTCCGAATTCCATGCCTGCAGCACTTAACTCAGGCAACGGTGATAGAGAATATGTACTCACTTGAAAATAATGCAAAAAAAGTCACTCACTGTTTTTCGAATGAGTGACTTTCTTTATAAGCATAATAACTGGCTATAATCTCTTCAACTTGGGGTGCTTTCCCCTCATTTTTTTAATTAAGAATAGTAAACTTTTTCTACTTTATATAATGTATGCTCGATAGTCGAGCAGAGAACGGCATCCACTTTGTAAAATTTAACTCGAAAGTATAAACTTTTCAAAAAGTTCTTTATATTATTTTTTTGCTTAAAGGCAGGGAGAAATTCTGAATTTTTCTCCACATCACCGAAACTTTGAATCCATTGCTCTACATGAGCCTGACTAAGTATTTTTCTATTTAAAACACTAATTATGGATGTTACCATTCTCTCATCTTCCCCATCGGAGTAAATTCGATCTGTTATGGTCATCTTTTCGTAAACCAAATCGAGGATAGTTAAGAGGTCATTTTTATCCAGTTCGGAACATTGTGCCAAATCATCTAAAGTATCCGCTGCATGGGCTATGGCATGAGCCCAGCCTTTTTCTTCGTCATACCCACGGTAATCTCGCTCTTCTTGTACACTGTAAAATACTTTCTCTTTTATGTGATGAATTTGCTCACTTGAGAGAAATGGTGATTCTCTATGCCTCGTGAAGAGGAGCGGTATGACTAGCATGGAGAAAGATCGAGTGAAGACAGAGTCTGTATTTGTTTCACCAAGCTTAAAAAGCAAATGGTTTTTATCCAAAACAACCGGAAGAAGTTGTTCTAGTTCGTTTGCTGTTAGAGTATTATCAGGAATCCAGTGTGATAAGGTTGTATAAATTAGCTCATCACGTAGTTGGGCATCCAAAGAACCGATGTTATTTATCATTTCTAGTATCAACTGAAATCTATCGGGAGATGCTTGGTACCCATTTTCTTTTATTACTATCAACTTTTCTTTTAAATTCATTTTACACGCTCCTACTAGAAATTATCTGAACTAACTTTTTCAAGAGTTTCTACTAACTATACGGCTTTTTCCGTACCCTTCTTCCCTTCCTATATTGAATACTAATTTTTTCTCCTTTTTAAAAAAACATCTGTTCACTTATTTAATTATAAGCGAACAGATAATGAACTTTCCATATTTAAACAGCTTCATTATTCATTAACTACTTTTTGGCTCTTTTTGTTTCATTCTACTTTGTAACAACGGGTATGATATTTTCATCTCTGCGGACCATTCTGATTACGTTGTAACCCTTTGCCCTTAAAAGGTTGAAAGCAACATCGTCTGTTAGTGCTTTATGTTCTTCGTGTGTTAAATGTAAGCTTGATAAACCTATAATTGGTACATTGTCAGGCTTGCGTTTGAATAAAAATTTTACTGGCACTATTACTTCATAGCTCATAATCTTCACCCCTTTTTATAGATATTCCTACATTTTAGGTTAATTCCCTTCCATAAAACCGATGACCGACTTTTATTTCTATGTACAAAACATATCTAATTACCTAAAATGGTAAATAGTAGTTAGATATATTGAGGTGAATACAAATGAATAATTGTCCTAATTGTTTAGCTAGTAATCCTTTTAAGAAAGTATATAGAGATGGTTTAGTATTTGTGAAATGTGAATACTGTAATACGATTTTTGAAGATATTACGACGAGAAAAACAAGAGAAGTGTCGGAGAGAGTACGAAACGAAGTCCAAAATGATGTGCAAAAAGAAAAATCTTCAGGTAAGGCTCTAGCAATTGGGATAGGACTTATGATCCTTTATTTTATTATTGATACGATATCTAAACTATATTAAATTATAAAATAAAAGTTTGTTATATGAACAAGGGTATTTATGCTATCTCAATCTTTCTGTTAAAAGAATGAAAAAAGCCCAGGCACAAATATTTAAGTACCTGTGCTTTTTTATAAACACGTATAACGAAGTTTCCCAAAATGGTAAATAAAAAGGTAAGGAGGGGTATTTATGAAAAATTGCCCTAACTGTTTAGCTACAAACTCATATAAAAAATTTCACAAAGAAAACACTGAAATATACGTATGTGAATATTGTGGTGCAGTATCAGAAGATTATACAATAGAAACTCATATAGAATTTAATCATTCGGAAACAGTAAGAGAGTCAGAAAATAGAACCTACTATTATAGAGAAGTGACTCCATCAAGATGGCCGAAAAAAATTGCACTAATTTTGATTAGTATAATAGGATTATTAGTAATTGGACAATCCATAGAATTGTTTTTTTCAGACGAAGAAAAGCCAATAAAACAAATCTCAACCATTACGCCCGAAAAGTTTCGAAAGCTCAAAGTAGGTATGAGTGAAGAAACCGTAAAAGAAATCGTAGGATACGGTGCCTTGCACAAAGATGGAGATAAACTTAATTATAAGGGAGAAAACGGTGTAGAAGAAAATTCTAGGGTAAGTTTAGAATTTTATAATGGGAAGTTAGAAGCTATATATGAATTCGGATTAATTACAAAAAGGAAATATTAATATGGTTATCCATAAATTACTTTACTACTCTAGCAAAATTATTTAGACCAAAATTGCATTGGACTCGGACAATTGCACATTAAATAGATCATGTGAAAACTTAAACTTATTACGATTTAGACGCCCAAACTTGGTTGCTAACCCATCTGAATATGCAGCAGCTATTACCCGCTTATCAAAAAGACGGAAACGATTCTGTTACCGTCATACTTTTACCATGTCGTGGTGGCATCTCTATTAATATAGATAACTGTTCACCATCGACCACACGTTGGAGCACATCACAAATTAATTCAGTATGAATGTACCTTTGCAACACATCACGAGCATCTAACATCACACTGTCAGCTAATTGCTGTTTTAGCCGCATGATTTCTTCTTTTATACCTTCAATTACCATCAAACGATGAGCATTTCGATTAGCTGTTATCTAGTCGCATTGATATGCTTTTTGATAAGCTTTTGTAGCATTGAAGTATCTAACGTAATACATACAAAAAAGCAACTGTTTATCGTTGAGACCGTCACTTGGGACAATATCAAACTGTACAGTTGCTTGCGATTCCGCTTCAAGACGATCATACCAGCTATCTTTGTTTTTCCACCCACGTATAGTTCCATCAGATACACCTAGTTTCTCAGCTATATCCTTTTGCTTTATATCACCGTTATGTGCTTTGTAAATATTATACGCTTGGTCACGTCTTGGATCCCTTGCTCTAGCCATATCTCATTTTTTTGTTTTGTAATCACCCCATTATGCTAGTTGCTTAATTCAATGAAAATAAAAAACCACGCTCGAATGAACGTGATCTGAAAGCTATATTTATTTATCAAAAAACTCTGTTACACATAAAGTATAAATAAACTTTTGTATTTTATTCATCCGGTAATGACTCTATGGAATCATGTTTATTACATGTAATAAGCTTAGCTTTAAATTCTATACTTGTTGAAAGTTTCTGCAACATACTTAACTCATTAGCCAACTTTTCTATTTCAACAAATCCCTGACTTTGCAATCTAGAAGTGTCTAGTTCAAGCTGTTTTAATGACTGTTGAATTAATTCTAAATTCTCCATATATTTTTCTAAAATCTTTTCAGTATCCAATATATCATCCTGATTGTTTGTGTCTTTAATCATTTAACGACTCTTCCTTTCTCTCTATAAAGTCATCTTTACCATGTATATTTTTAATACATGAGATATTAATTAACATCTTAGGAAATGGAATAAAAACACCTCTTAAATCCTATTTAATTAACACCATTATAAAGGTGTTTAACTTATTTAACAAATTACCATTTTCATAGTTAATTGCATAATAAAAAAGCCACACCTATTGGTTACGGCTTTGTAAATTAATGAAGGAAGTACATACATAACTGTCACTGCTGCTCCAAATGGAAGAGCCCCATCACCTGTTACAATTCTGACAGATAATAAATCACATTTATTTATAGCATAGTTAGCTGTTGTTGAACCACAGCAATTGGGGTTTGCGGCAGTATTTGGCCCTGTTACTGAAGCAATAACACCTGTTGAAATGGGGTCAGTAAAACCACAGCTTCTACTAATAACTTTCTTCAGCCGTTACTGTATCTGCAGCTGTTAGTGTATTATCACGTACATTTAAAACTAATCCAGTTATGATTGCATTTTCTGATATACATGGGGCTTAGAATCTAAAGAAACATTGATTTTTCTCACAACCCGCACATATTGTTTGCATTTAGGCTTTTATAAATACCAAGTGAAGAAGGATTTACCTGTCCGACCTCCCCTCCATTTGGCACATTTGTAACATTTCATAAATTTAACTACATCGGGCCTCTTAGTTTAAGGCTGCTTTCTCAAAGATTATTGCTTCTGGTTTGGCTATTCTTTCCTGTAAAGATTAAGATGCACCTACCGTCTACTTTTTTACCACAAAAACCCATATCGTTATTCAACTATACTGCTCCATTAATTTTAAATCCATTTGACACCTCAAAATTTGTTTTCTAAACGATACATAATTTTACCAAATAAATCTTCTAAAAATGTATAATCATTCTATTTTCGTTTAATCTTTAAAATTTTCAATATCGCTTACACAATATTAGGTGTTACTACTACGGTATTTTGTCTTTGTATATGGATTCACCTTTGTTTACAGATTCACTTCTATTACACTTTCTACTAAACAATTCACACTTTGCTTTTATTTTTAAAGAAACTTGATTAATAAGTCTAATGAATGTAGAAGCGTAATGCATATTATGAAAAGGTAATCTGCAGATTATTAATCTTTCGTTAAATGGAGGTGAAAATTACATGCCTTTAACTACTGGGCCAATTGAAAATACAGGAAATCTACCAGCTAATGCATCTAGCGTTCGTATCAAAGTTCTTAATCTCACTGGAGGTTTATTAACAGGAGTAGTAAGGGTTTTCAGACTAAACGGCACGAGACAATTATTATCAACAACACCTTTTGCTGCTAATGCCAACGCTTCTACTTTTGTAACGCCAAGTGTAGGTGGATCTGCTCAATATGAAGTTGAGATTGTTCCTAATCAAACAGGTGGATTATACAGCGTTTACGGTCGAACAGCATCAGGTGTAATCATCGATGCCCAACGATTTGTGAACTCAGAATTAACACCGATTCTTTAATTTTATAAACAGATTTTATCAATTAAAATCTAGGAAGCCTTATACTCAGTTATAAGGCTTTTCGTATTATTCATTTCCCCTTTCAATTTCTCTCTGATCGAGGCTTTGAGTAAAACCCTACAGTCAATTTTTGTCGTCACCTTTCTATACTGAAATACATAGAATACGTTTGAGGTAATTCATCACTATGAAAGTAAAGGGGATATTAATTAAAATGAATAAAAATAATCCACAACAACCTTCTGTGACTACAGAAATTCAGATAGCAAGACTTGCCTATATTGGGGCCTCAATTGCAACTCTGGGCGATGGTCTTTCTGCTGTTGCAGCTGGTTTAGCATTAAATGCTCTAGAAAAATCAAATAACGAGAATCCTCAAGCCAAAAATAGTGACCAATCTAAAGAAGTAGAAGATCTTCAGAAGCAAATAGATTATTTAATAAACGAACTAAAACAAGTAAAAAAATTAATGAAATAACCTAATTTTTCCTAAATACTTTTAAAAATGACATTGAAAATAATAAGTAAAAAGGAGGGTAAACATTTGCAATACAATGTACAACAAACTTTAAACAATAGATTAATTCTCGACCTTAATAAAGCCATTAATGGCGAATATAATGCTATTCGATTTTATAAGCATTTAGCACAACTTGCTCCAAATGAAGAAGTTAAAAATCGTATACTAGAAATACGAAAAGATGAAATGAGACATTTCCAAGGTTTTGTTTATACCTATACTTACCTAACTGGTCAACAACCATCTCCACAGATAAACGAAACATTACCACAGAATTTTAAGAGTGGTATCCTAACTGCATTTAAAGATGAACAAGAAGCAGTTGAATTTTATCACCGTGTTGCTAGAGAATATAATATTCCTTATATTAGTAATCAATTTAGTTCAAATGCTTCAGACGAACAGAATCACGCAGTTTGGTTTTTATTCTTTATTAACCAATATTGATAAAGAAACATTACCGACTAAATGTCGGTTTTTTTATTTATTAACTGTACTTATGAATAATACTTTCAATTCACTACAGAGCTATAAAAAACTAAACTTGTATATGTTAATTTCAAAACAAACTCAGCTGTTCATATTTTTGTTCTTTGACAGATTCATCCACTATTTCAGGCACATTCTGCACCATTTCTTCTATTTTTTGCACCTTGCTTATCGTTAACATTAGCCGCTTCTAGCGTGGTTCTTACTCTAACTTTTCTAACAGCCTGTAGTTCCTCTCCCTTAGTGTTAATTTCGAAAGTGTAAAATAAATGATTATTGCAGAAATAATACCAATAAGAGCACCTACAATTACCTCTAAAGGATAATGAACTCCTATCCAAATACGTGAAATTCCGACTAATATAGCAAGCAAAATCCATAGAATCCATTTTCCTTTTTTCAATAACCAAAGGGACATACAGAATGAAAAAAATAATATGGTATGATCACTTGGAAATGAATTATTTATTCTTTTTCTATCAACTGATTTGTATTCCAAAGGACAGCAAATGGTTGGTGATTAAAATGTAATAACCCTGCAAATTTCCCTATAATTTCAGCCAAAACGAAAGCAATACTTGGCGCACATGAGCATTATCCTAATATTATTGTCATTTTGATTTGAAACTCTTAATGATTAGTTGTCTCAATTGCTCGTTTCTACACGTACAAGTGAACGTGTTTTTTTTTGCATATTCATAATGTATAATTGAATCAATCTGAATAATGCAATATTTACCACTTTATGTTATCCTTATATAAATTATTAGGAAGCCTCGGGGGTTGTTATGCGTTGAAAATACATTCTACAAATAGATATATCATATTTATTTTCGGTATTACTTTGATGATAACTGGAGTGGGAAGATTATCTGGTTTCCTTGAATATGATTCAGTTATTCCAAATCAATCTGTTGCACTACTATACATACCTATTGGCGTTATTGTAATGTTCATTTCTTACTTTGTTAAACCAAAAAAAGAAAAAGGTTAATAGTTTACTATCTTTCAAGCACCTTCCTCATATTGTGTAGTTAGAAACTGTAAACAACCATCCTTGAAATATCTCTTTAATTCTCTTTTCCTAACACCATTTTAACACCATTTCTTTATTGTTATTTACTAATCTTACATACTTACTATTCTTTGTTAGCTTGAAAGTATAACTATCGTATGTTTCAACTTTAAAACCTATGGTATAGGTTCTGCAATACTCTAATTTGCTAGGTAGCCAACCCAGCTTATGACGTAACATAAATGGTTTCATAAAACATACTCCTTTATTATCAATTCATATCAATTTACTGACAGCCCATATTGACTTTCGCAATTTTGTACTTCCTCCATCAACATCAAATACTCATATTGTGCAATAATCAAACCAAACCATATTTTCAAATATTACCTAATCATGTTATTATTTCGTAAGTCATTACCTAAATATCAGGAGTTGTTATAAAATGAAAACACATTCTAAAATTGGACATATCATATTTGTTTTAGGCATCGTATACTTTCAATCGGATCAGCGAGATTAACAGGTGCCCTAGAATACAATTCATTTATTTCAAATAAATCTATTGCAATACTACTCATTGCTATAGGGGTTTCTGTTATGTTCATTTCATTCTTTGTAAAACCTCTAAAAGTTAAATAACTTTACAGAACAATATCTCTTAGATATTTAACTCCAATTGACCTGTTATTTCTTGTACATGATCATTCCAAGCAATTTGATAATTACTTGCTATCAGAGTTAGCAGGAACAATTTAAAAAGCCTCTAACAGTCGAAGTGATAGTTGCCATCTACGTTTAAAAAAGACTATTAACGATATAACTAGTACTCATATTATTTTATAAGTGACCTGACTTTACTGAGAAAGTAAATTAATTTCTTTATTACGAATATGAACAACTCCTGTATTACTAACTTTTATATTCACCTCTGTAATGCCTCTTTTTAAAATATGTTCTATTGTATATCTAATCTCCCATTCTTTAACCTGACCAAGATCATTTGAAATACTAGCATGGCTAGATTTCTTATTTTCACTATGAATAATGACTGTCCCTTCACATTCATATACCTTTACAACGCCACCCATAAAACCAGAAGCAATAGTTACAACATCGACTCTTTCTTTTGTTATATCTCGAAATGTTTTAGTTGGAAAATTATATATTTTCGCCATTTTGACCTCTCCTTTTTCAGAACATTCGTTTGTACTTATAATAGAACAAGTGTTTGCTATTTAGCAAGGTAAAATTTATGAAAATAAAAATATTTTGTTATTTGATAGTGATTAAATTCTTTCTTCTAAATACTATAAAGCTAAGATTTATATATAACTCGTTAATTTTTTAATGATAAAATATTAAATACAAAAAAATCCAGGCTCAAAATTAATTGAGTACCTGGGCTTTTTTGTCGTCGGAGTATTGCTTTTGTAGATTAACACTTCTACCTGTACAACTTCTGAACAAAATATCATAAAATCTTGGATATTTTTGTTGTTTTGCTTTCATTGTTATAGACTATCTTCTAATTTTTATAAATCTGCAATTCCACAGACTGGTCCGTTGCAAGTAATGCGTCAATTCTTTCATTTTGATCAATCTCTCTAAAACTATTAAAAGTGGGGTACAAATTGAGGTACGGTTTACACCGAACCTCCCCACCCCTTTGATATCAAGGGGTTTCTATACCTGTCTAACGAAGCGTATCTAAATGTATTTAACTGCGGTACGCGCACTTTTGTACCTCAGTTTGTACAATGCATATTCAGTTGCTATTGAAGCACCACTTTCTTTCCAGTAATCTTTCTGTTTTATTAATACCTCCAGTAGTTTTAGCAGACTGTAGATCAACTCAATAAGGTTTGATTTATTTAGTAAGTCCCAAAGGCAATGTTCACATCTTTTTAAGAAGCTTCTTTACAAATCATTAGTAAATTGCCATCTAAATCTTTGAACACAAAATAAAAATTATCCTGAATCTCTGTAACAAGTTCAACATTATTTTCTTTCATAAATTGATAAGAAGCTTCAATATCATCGGTCAAAAGCTGAATTGACGGAACTTGGTAAGTGGAAATATCACCATCTTCTTTTCTCCACTTTGGCATGGAATCTAAAATTAATCCAGCTGTACCTTTCATAGGTACCACGAATAAATGTCCAAAATATTCTTCTCCCCCTTCCAAACCTAGTATTTTTCTGTACCATTCTTTTGCTTTCTCTAGGTTACGAACTGGAACAAATACACCTCCAATTCTGTTTTTTATTGGTGATTTGTAGTCATGGCTAGTCACAAATACATCCTCCTTAATAATTTATTTCTACTTGTGGAACTCTATATTTTTTCTATTTCAACGTGATATTCTACTATTCCTTCTTGTACTAACCTTCTCGATAAGTTGAAGGAACAACACTTTTAGAAATAACTAAATAGAAGCAGCTTAAAATATTGTTTCTCATCTTCAGACGTTCGTTTCAAACGTTCAATTAGAACGTCAAACAGCTTTAGTTATTGGTATATTCTAATCCTTTATTTTCTAAACACCTCATTAAAACCAACAATTTTCTTCTTTATTTTTCTCTAAAATTTGTTTTATTTTATTATCTGTATTTAATAAAACTTGTTTAATTTGTTTAATCTGATGTTCTCTTTGTATCATCTGCTCATACTTTTCTTGGAATATAACTTTTATTTCAAGCAGGTTTTGTATTTCTTCTTTTGTCAGTTTTTTATTTTGATCAATATTTCCCGACCAATCAAAAAGCATTTTGATTTCTTGAAGAGTAAATCCCGTTTGTTTAAGTTTAAGGATTGCTTCCACTGTATCAATGTCTTTCTTGTTATAATTGCGGTGCTTATTTTTAATTTCTGGATGCAATAATTTCATTTTTTCATAATAACGTATCGTATCTTTACTAAGACCAGTACATATTGCAAATTCACCAATTTTCATTATGATCCCCTTCTATAATATAAATTTATAAACCATTAGGGCAATTATACAATGGAAAATGAAACGAATGATATGATGGCTGAAAGTAATTCGTCCATGTGTTAACCTCCCTTCTGTAACTGCTAGTATATGTAACAAGATAAATGCAATTATTAGTAATATAAATAACCAACCTTTGTTTGGTATACATAGTATTAAGAGAATACTTATCGATACGATAACAAATATGAATGTTCGTACTTCAAATCCAACTTCTTTCCATTTTTTTATCCCTGCTACTCCTATTAAAACTGCGTACAACCCAATTAGTATAATCGTAAAAATTATCATCTCCATCACTCCATTCTTTGATTTCATTCATCTTAAAAGATGGAGCCGACTCCATGTCAACAGCCTTGAACAAGCTTTGGTTTAAATTCGAAGTAAAAGAAAAGCCTCCATTTAGGAATCTCCCTAAATGTTTTTTTAATCGATTGATTAGTACAACCGTGCTAAAATAAATGCATGAGTAAAAAAATAAAACAACTAATCAAAAAGAAAAGTCATTTATTGAAAAAGCTCGTAGAACTCAAATTGTGGAATGTGCTATTGAAACCATTGCAGAGGTGGGTTACGCTCAAGCTTCTTTAGGTCAAATTGCAAAACGTGCACAAATCAGTAAGGGGGTTATCTCCTATCACTTTGCAAGCAAGGGGGAATTATTAGAGCAAGTAATTTATGATTACTATATGGTATGTCAAGCTTATACTGCTCCTCTAATAGAAAATCAAAAATCTCCTTTAGATATGCTTAGCGTTTATATTGAATCAAATCTTAGATTCATAGATGAAAATCGGCAACATGTTTTCACTGTCATTGAAATTGTTTCTAATGAAAGAACTGCTGATGGCAAACTTCGATTTGCGGCGGACCATGATGATGCTATTTTTCTTCCCATAGAAAACATACTTACACTAGGAATGCACGCGGGTGTTTTCCGAGAATTCACCAAATTGGGTTCAAGAGTAATGGCGTTAGCGATAAGAAATTCCATTGACGGTTTCACTATTGAATTAATGAGAAATCCCCAGTTAAATGTTGAGGAATATACGAGAGAACTAATTACAATATTCGATAAATCAACTAAAAAGTAATATGTCAGACTTAAGGAGGATAGGTATTGGTATGCATTACTATGAGGTAATTTGTTCTAGTTGTAGAAATAAATTCAAAGTATATGAGGGGTCACTAAGATTCAGACAGTTAAAGGAAAGAACCGATAAGATTTTCCGTTGCGAAGAATGCTATAGCAAAATTCGTATGGATGCTATTAAAAATTTCTTTAGATAGCTCCTTCAGCAGATCTTGAGAATAATAAAAGGGATTACAAGTTAAATAAGTATAAAGCCCAGGCTCAAAATTAATGAGTATCTAGGCTTTGTGGAATCATTTAGGTCTATCTCTACTTACAACTATGCTAT
The DNA here is from genome assembly GCF_052928325.1 of Lysinibacillus sp. BSL11. NCBI lineage: Bacteria > Bacillati > Bacillota > Bacilli > Caryophanales > Bacillaceae > Lysinibacillus > Lysinibacillus sp. BSL11. The sequence continues at coordinate 140,910 of NZ_JAVGCX010000007.1, forward strand.
CGTCAGTCGTTTTTCAAAAAAATTCTATCATTTTCTTATGCCTATTCATGTGTGCATTAAGAATTTGCTGCTGACATTCTACTTTGAACACAAAACCTTTGCAAAAATAAAAAGCCATCAAGAATCAGGAACAACTACTACTGCACAACTCGATTGCACTCAAAGCATTTAAAAAGAACACCCACGTTAGGTGTTCTTCCGATCAATTTTTCTTGTTTAAATCATCTGGATAAACTATCGTGTTAATTACATCTCCATTTGATTCATCTTTAAAAATTACTTTGACTTTATAATCCTTTTCATCCACACCATTAAATAATTGATAGTACATACCTGTTAAAGCTAGTCCGAATGAGGCCATTGTGTCAAGACTATTATCAAATTCTTCTTTGTTTACAGATAAAGTGAATTCTGAAAAAGATTTGTCATAGGTTACATCTTTAATAGATTTGAACTTTTCACTTGTTTCAAGCTCATCTACACTTGCTAGAATGCCTTCTTTTAAACCTTTCATCATTTCTTTATGTTCTGTTTCAGACATTTTATAAGTTAAAGAACCATCATCGTTCTTACTGACTTCCTTCATCCCACTGCTTTTTGCCTTTGAAATAACAGAATCAATGTCCTGACCCTCAAAAAATATAGCTGGAATAGTTACTTCTACATCCCCACCATCTTTGCTACCTTTTTCCTGGCCCTCACTACAACCAGAGATCAAAACACCTAGTAATATAAATAATGGTAGTATCCATTTTCTTGCCATTAAATCTCCTCCTCATACACCAATATACAGAATATGAAGAGATTACACTATACTTTATTAACATAAAGCTCTATTTCTTAACCGCTTCTATACATGAAAAATCATTTCTTTTTTGAGAAACTGATTTTTTATCGTTATCTTAATGTGGTTGGTGAAGTTCCACATCATATAAATAAAATCTATTTCCTACTAAGCGTTCAATGCTTAACTTTATAAAATTCAACACGTACTTTGATATAATCAATCATGCGTTGTTTTACATTTCTTCAACAAAGGTTGTGATGAATTTTTATGTTTGCAGTACTTTTGGCTATAAGTATTGGAGCTATTTTTGCTGTGCAAACAGCCATTAATGCTCAATTAAGAAAGTTTGTGATTTCTCCTTTTTTAGCTTCCATGATCTCCTTCGCTATTGGTGTCATCTTCTTAACTATTACATTAGTAAGTAGTGGTTCATCACTGGGGATTCCATTAGATTTATTGTTGAACCAACCTATCTATATATGGTTGGGGGGAATTGGTGGCGCTATTGCGATAACTACTAACATTCTTCTGTTTCCTAAATTGGGAAGTGTGCAAACGGCCATCCTACCGATCTTTGGAATGACTCTCATGAGTATGTTAATCGATCATAATGGATGGTTTAACTCCACACAATATTCCTTTGGATGGAATCGAATCTTTGGTATATCGTTAGTCTTAATCGGTGTCTTTGTAGCAACAGCTATACGAAGAAAGAAAAATGACCAGTATTCACCTCAAATAAATAAGGAGAGGATGTTAAATCAATGGATTTGGCGAATAGTAGGCATTCTAGCAGGAATGTTACTAGCTATCCAAATTGCTGTTAATGGGCAATTAGGTAAAGTTCTTCACTCTTCTTCTCATGCAGCCCTTGTTTCATTCTTTGTTGGTACTATTACCTTGATTATGATCGTTGGGTTAAAGGATCGTTCTTACACAAATATTAAAGAGCCTTTTAAACAATCTGCTCCTTGGTGGATATGGATTGGCGGGATCTTAGGAGGATCTTATGTTCTCATCAATGTGTTTCTTGTCAATCAAATTGGAAATGGCCAAACTGTAGTCCTTGCTTTATTCGGTCAAATCACTGGTAGCCTACTGGTACAGCAATTCGGATTGTTTAACTCGATAAAGAATCGAATTCAACCTTTACAAATAATTGGTTTAATGGTGATGATAGCTGGTGTATTTTTAATTAGGCTATTTTAAATAATTTCCTTTGCTGACCTTGAACGATGAAACTCTTTTTCAAGAATGGATGCGACATTTCCCCCAGAACATAAAACCAGAGTTCATCTACGAAATGTAGCATAAACTCTGGTAACGATTGTGGTCCATCTTTATTTTATTAATTGCCTCATGATGATTTCTTCGCCGATACGTCCTATTAGCCTTTCATTCGTATCTTCAAACCCTACTTTTACATATAGTTTCTGTGCTGGTATATTATCTTTGTCTACAACTAAAACAATTTCATCGCAATTAGGAAATTCTGCTTTAACAAACTCAACTAGTAATGTCATTCCTTGTTTTGCGTAGCCCTTCCCTTGTTCCGTATGATTAATTGATAATGCAGATAAGAGCATCGCATTTCTATTCGTAGAATATTTCTTAACTCGTTCATTAGAATTTAGGAGAAAGAAACCAACAGGTGTATTTTCACTTAGAATTACAATGCGATGCTGTCCTTCATTAATTTCCTCAAAATTGCTCGGCAGTGCAGAAAATTGTTGTTGCTCTTCAGTAAGGACAAAAGCGTTCAGTTCTTGCATATATTCACTTGAAAAATGCTTTAATTCAACCTTCTTCAATTTTTCCATTACATAATTCTCCATTCGCTTTTTCTATACTTTACCACTTTATTAGGTTGTGGTCATTCATTTATTTGAAATTTCAAAAAAAAACACGTACGTTAGATAAATAAATCACCTAAAAAATGCCTAGGCTCTACATTAATTTGAGTACCTAGGCATTGTTGTTACTTATACTTTCTCTTGGATATGGTTACAGGGATAGTGGCAACCATTAATATTAACCCTAGATAGAGAGGATATTTTAAACATGCATTCGTTGAATACCCCAATAAATAAGGCATACCTATTAAGGCCATGACTACTCCAATTACAAACAAGCCCATTTCAATTTTTCTAATCATATTTTTCTCTCATCCCTTACCATTCCTTATTCATTTTCTAACGCTATCCCTATAACCAGAGAGGCTTTATCTAAGAAGTTTCTTTAAAATAAAAGACACCCCTCAGAAATAAGGAATGTCTAACTTTTTATCTATACACATCTAACAGATTTAACAAATATCTTTCTAATTCATTAATCGCAAACAAAACTTCCTTATGAAGTCTATCCTCGACAACGCTATCATCATTAAAGACCTCTAAGTATTTATTCACTTCTACAAAGAATTTTTCATACTCCTGTAAAAACTTATCAATCGTTTGATCACCAGGTGTTACAGATAAATAAATTGTTTTAAATAAATTAAAATCACTATACGCATTACTTAAAAAATAGATAGCCAGTATTCTATCGTTATTAATATACAATTTCACAAAAGATAGATTTTGTTTCAATTTTTTCAATGCATTGATAAGATTGTTCGTTTGCTTCAACATATTTGCCGTATTACTATACATCTGATAATCACCTCCATCTTTATAATAAGCAGAAAACCAACAAATTGGAATAATTTTCTGCAAATTACTAGCTGAAAACTTCGTTTATAATACAATTAAGTCGAAATATTAATTAATAGTGCTAAATGTATTACCGCAAGGACCCCCATTGGATAAATAATGGATCTTGAAAAACTATTTTTAAATTCATTTCGAGGATGCCTTTCAAAAAATAAATGCAGGATTGCATGAATAATGAAGAATAAATCAAGGACCCAAAAAATGATGGTTTGATACTGACTGAAAAGTAAGGAAAGGATTATTACGTAAAGAAACAGGTGAATAAAAGTGAATACTTTATAAGCCTTTGAATCTTCCATATCTTTAAGTATTATAAACAATCGCCACTCAGAGCGTCTTATTGCATCCATTTCGTGCAGAAGAAATAAAGAAAAGTTAAATAAAAAAAGAATGAGTAATAAATCAGGCATATCAAACCTCCTACAGTATATATACCAAATGTTACTATAAAATCACTAACGAAATACTAAGTAAACACGCCTAAATATGTCGATTTGTAGGACTAAGGAGGCTTTTATTCTTTCCCTTATATTAAGCAATCGAGTGAAAAAAATTACCTTGCAGTCCTGTATCTAGGGTTCTTCATAAGGAGGATTATCAGTTATAACCTTTTTTACTTCATTAATTTTTGCATAAAGACATTTAAATTCATCTTGCATACAATTTTAAAATTGACCACTTTCAAGTAATCTTCTAGGAGTAAACAAAAGCACACAATCAGAAGGCTTTTCGTTGGTAAATAATATGTGTAATCCCCCAAGAAATAATATAGATTAGCATTATGAAAAGTGTCGCCCCTGTATATAAAACTGTAACGGATGTATGATCTACAAAATCAATAATTGTTGTTAAGTGTTCATTCATATACAATGCAATCGGTCGTGAAATCCAAGTTAAGAGGATAAAGCTAATAAGTATAACAATTGTAATATAACCCTGTTTAAATATCTGAAATAATGGGAAGGTAAGCGCAGCAAATAGTAAGAATAAGCCACTACCAATGGCAATGTCAGATATCGTAAAATGTTTATTGAAAGCTAGAAGCGCTAGACTTGTAACACCTATGGATAAAATCATATAGGCAATCGCTCCAAGATAGCGGGATGCGATAATTTCTGTACGTGTGTATGGTAAGGAGTTTAATAATATATTCGTCTCAACTTTTTCATCGTATGCATACGTGTTAAAGGGAATAAAAATACTGGCGACCAGAAAAATTAGAACGGGTGGTGTCCCCACCAAAATAAAAACTAAGATAAAAGGAATAAAAAGTACTAGCTGCCTTTTTTGTAGTATGACATCGCGTTTAATTAAGTTAAGCATGATGGATGCCTCCTTTAAAGTAATACATGATATCTTCCAGAGAGGCACGTTCAATAATAACTGTGTCTCCAAAAATATTTTTCGCTGCTTTGATATTATCCGTTAATGCTTCAAATCCTGTAGATGCACGATGTACATGAACAAAGGCTTTTTCAGTGTCTCTATCAAGTAGATTCAACTCGCCTTTAACGAGGGCATAGTTTTCAGCTACATCGTGTATAGATTGATTAAATACTAATTCCCCTTTCTGTATAAAAGCTATGTAATCTGCGATACGATCTAAATCAGTTGTAATGTGCGTAGAAAAGAAAATGGTGCGATTGCCATCAACCATTAATTCCTGTAAAAGATCTAACAGCTCCCGTCTAAAAATGGGATCTAATCCTGCTGTTGGCTCATCCATAATGATTAGCTCTGCATGATGTGAGAGGGCTATTGCCAATGAAGCCTTCATTTGCATCCCTTTTGAAAATGTTTTGATTGCTTTGTTAAGCGATAGTTCGAATTGTTCTACGTATTGATAAAATAATGTATCGTCCCATCGCTTGTAAGCAGGTGCAACGATACGTTTTATATCTTTTAAGTTCAACCCTTCAAAAAATATATTGCCATCGTATACAAACCCAATGCGCTGCTTAATCTCCTTCTCATGCGTCTTGTAGTCCAATCCGAACAGCTTAACTTCTCCAGCATCTGGCCTTAATAGATTCATCATCGTTTTTATCGTTGTGGACTTACCCGCTCCATTCGCTCCAATGAAACCCGTTACAAAGCCTCGCTTTACCTGTAAATTTATATGATTTACGGAAAAGCCTTTGAACCTCTTTGTTACATTCTTTAACTCGACTACATTTTCCATCCCTTTCACTCCTCGTATAAAATCTTCAATAATTCCTTTAGCTCCTCAAGTGACAGGCCTATTTCTCTGCTATTCGCAATGACCGCACTCAGCTGTTCCTCAATAACCTTCAGCTTCTTTTCCCGTATAACCTCCAAATTTTGCTCCGCTACAAACGATCCTTTGCCAACAATGGAATAGATAAAGCCTGCCTTCTCCAATTCCTCATAAGCCCGTTTTGTTGTTATTACACTAATTTGTAAATCCTTTGCGAGGTTACGCATGGATGGTATGGCTGTGCCTTCCTGTAGTTCACCTGCTAAAATAAGTGATTTAATTTGATTCGTAATTTGTTCATAAATTGGCTCCTTTGAACTGTTCGAAATAATTATTTGCATGCCAATCCCTCTTCTTTATTTTTTTGAGAATATCGTTGAAAAAATACTCCCTAGTGCTGCAATCAGTATAGCAATAACATGGATTGTGATGAACATATTAAAAAAAGGAAAGGAATAAGGTGTTATCCATTCGGTGAAAAGCCTCGAATCCAAAATCCATCTTCCCATTCTGGCAACTAAATTATTACTATCGTTCATGTTCGGCTCCAGAGCAGTCCCATCGACCGTAATAAAGATCAATTGAACAATTAAAAATATACAGATAGTGATAATCCATCGTTTTAACAGATTACTTTCATGCGCTTTTTCAGTGCCTACCACTTAAACAATCCCCCCACCAATTCATTATATTGTATATATACTATATAAACATTATATACACAATTAAAAAATTTGTTCAACCACTTTTTTGGGTTTAAAGGAAATTTTACCGTGAAATGAGCTATGGCATTCAAATACATAGAAGGAGCCTGTTTTGATAGCTATTATCAAAACAGGCTCCTATTAACTACTTGGCCATTGATTGTGTCTTGTCATTCAAATATGTCCATTCTGCAGTTGCAATTTGATAATTTATGATATAATGAATCATCTGACTAAATTGGCAAGACAATGGCTGTAGCGTGTGACGACGCTGCGGCTTTTTCTTTGTTTTTTCCTTACTTCTTTTCTTTTTTATTGAAGGGTTGTTCTTTCTTTTGCTCTTGTTCCTCTTTTACCGCTTCTAATTCTTCAGGATTAAATTCCATTGCTAGTTCTTCTTGCTCTGCTTCATTCTTTTGCTTTTCTTTTGACAAAACACTCACCTCCAATATGCTTTAAAGTGGCCTTATTAAGAAAATCTATACTTTTCACTTTTTTCAAAGCTATCAAACGCATAAATAACCAAAAAACACCCATTCTATAAGTGCGTAGTGTCTCACTACTTAAAGAGCTGCAGAGATTTCTTTCTCTGTGGCTTCTTTTATTTTTTACATTAAAAATTTTATTAAAAGTGAATTTTGCTTATTTTTTCAGCCATACTAACTTAGCTTTAACGGCGAAAAATAAGAAAAGGATGTGTACAGATGGGTATTCTTGGTGGAAATCCAAAAGATGAACCGTTGCATTATGGTGAGGTATTTAGTGTGTGGTCGGGTTTAATTGCAGACTATGGCATGATATCTGGCTATCAAACATTTTATAATCATGCTGGTGATGAAGATCTTAAAAAAATTATTGAAGATATCATCGAAACATGCAGGGAAGAAGTAAAGCAATTAGAAAAAATTCTAAAAACAAACGGGATTGCACTACCTCCTGCATCACCTGAGAGACCTGTAGCAAGACTTGAAGATATTCCTCCAGGTGCTAAGTTTAATGATCCAGAAATAAGTGCTGCCCTTACTGCTGACCTAGTAGCTGGATTAGTTGCATGTAGTCAGGCAATGGGTACTTCTACTCGTGAAGACATCGCATTAATGTATGGGCAATTCCATATGGCTAAAGCTCAACTTGGTGCAAAACTTTTACGTTTAAACAAAAATAAAGGCTGGCTTGTACCACCACCATTACATGTTAATTATCCTGAAAAATAAAGATTCCCTTAGTTTAGTACAGTACTCATAGATACGTACGTATAGATGGGATATGCTTTAGGGGTAGATTAGGGGAAAACTTCTAAGCACAAACTCCAAGTAGAAATGGTGGAGAATTAAATGTGTCCCCTCCACCAGAAGGATTCCCATTACCTGTTATGCCAGAGATGCCAAATGAATATAGTCCTGGCCTGAAAGATAAAATATTTTTAGCTGTAGCGTTTGCGACGCTGCAGCTTTTTGAATGTATAAATAGACTATATTTGTATCGCACACTTCATAGGCTGTGACGTTGGTTGACCGTTATAGTCTTATTTTTATTTTAAAGGCAATAAACTATGCACAATGAGTTAACTTTTCATATTAATAGTAGTGTTAAGCTAATCTAGTTTAACTTGTACCTCCCGAATTGTTACTTAGGGTCACTTTCAGCCGAGTGACCCTTCAATATTTATTCATTTATTTATATCTCGTTTTAAATTCGATTATTTGGCTTGAAGCTTTCTATACTTTACATATTCTAGCTTCTCGAAAGGAGGGACTTTCATATGGGATATGAAGTTTACGGTTCAAACTATGGCAAGCATGATAATTTATCATTCGCTCTAATTGTTGTCCTCTTTATTCTTTTAATTATTGCTGGCGCTACTTTCTTATATCATTAATATTTACCTTCTAATATCCTCAAATATTCATACTAGGTTCAAAGGGTCGTCTCCCACCTTGGTGACCCTTTTTTACTACTTACTTTGTAGCATAGAAGCATATATGTAGGAAGCTTACATATGTCAAGTTTGTTATTCACACAGTGTACTAATCTAACAAACAGTTCATAGAATATATCAAGCATAATTAGGGCTAAAAATAACAAAGGAGAATGCCTATGAGCATTGATTTTATTACACTTGCCCCAACAGTCATGCAGGTGTTTAAAGCAGGAGATGCAAATCCAAAAAAAGTAAAGCGCATTGTTTATGGACAAGCTACCTCTGATGCAAATGGAATAGCCACATTATATTTTACAGACAATGCATTAGCTAATGGCAATCCGCTCTTATCTACCATTGACTATGCAGTGGCAAGTGTATACTCGACAAATTCAACGATAAACTTAAGACCGAGGGTTCAAATGAGAGAGAAGAATATTAGTGGGAAATATGTCTCTGCTAATATTACAAATATTAGTGGTGTGACAGTATTAGGAATTAGTGTATTAGGATCAGAAAATCCAGTAAGTGGCGTTATTGTAGATTTTATGGTTTTAGGTAGTTTTGATTTGTAAACAGGTCATACTGAACAAACTCCCTCCTGTTGCTTTTACATCCTTTATTAGATGGTAGACCTTTCTTGGTAAAACAACCTCACATCCTCACTTCTTTCGAGATAGGCAAGTAACAAATGTATTCTTTACATGTGGATGGGTCAATGATTAAGTTTAGTTTTTAGTGATTTATTTTTTTAATAAACCATAAGTTTTGAAAAATAATGAGAAAAAAATAAAGACAAAGTCGAAAAAATCGACTTTGTCTACTGAAAACACTCTATTTAAGAATGTTTTTCTTCATTTAAAAATTAAAGTTTAACGATGTTAGCAGCTTGTGGTCCACGTTGACCTTCTTCAACTGTGAATTCAACTTTTTGACCTTCTTCAAGTGATTTGAAACCTTCACCTTGGATAGCTGAGAAGTGAGCGAATACGTCTTGTCCGCCTTCTACTTCGATGAAACCAAAACCTTTTTCTGCGTTAAACCATTTTACTGTACCTTGTGTCATTTAAATGACCTCCAATAATGTTATTAAATAAAATCATACAACTTCCAAAGAAAAAAATTCACATATTACAAAAAGTAACTAACAAAACACGATTACTCTTTGTAATATGTGAATTTATTATTTCTTTAAGAAAGATTCTATTACATACAGTATATGATAAAAAATCGTATTAGTCCAGTGTAAAGTGAAATTTTTTATCAATGAAAGGCTAAAACTTTCATATACCACTTATTTAAAGGGGTAAAATTAGTCATTTCACCGCCATTAAGTAGCTACAGATTATTTATTGAGGAGTTGGAAACTACATTACCTTGGCCTTCATTATTCCTGCTAACAGCTAACATCGTGCCGTCAGCCTTTAGCCCAACAGTATGATAACCCGTAGCTAGAGGCAATTATTTTTGTATTTCAATAGCGATATTCCTTACCTCATTAATTCCGTATATTTTTTTGAAGCTGAATATTACATTTTAGGACATAATTGCCCTATGCTTCCTTAGGCTCCACATGGACATGCACTTCATAAACTCCTTGCTCTTCCACCATATTTTTTTCAACAACCGAAGCAACATCATGTGCTTTCGTGATATCTAGCTTTGCATCTACAAGTATAACGACATCAATTACCTCATTATTCCCATAATTTCTTCCTCTGATTTCTTTCAATCCTTTAACGCCATCTATTTTTAAAATAATCTCTTTGTATGTTTGCAGAATTTTCTCATCAAATCCATCCGATAGTTCATGAGAAGCTTCCTTGAAAATCTCCCAAGCTGTTTTACAAATGATGAAACCTACAACGATCGCAGTTACCGTATCTAACCAAGGCATATGTAGTTGTGACCCCAAAATTCCTACAGCGGTTCCAATACTTACCCAAGCGTCTGACAAATTATCTTTAGCTGCAGCCATAACGGCTTTACTATTGATCTTTTCAGCCAATTGTTTGTTGTAACGATAGACAAAATACATCACCAATGCTGATCCTACCCCTACATAGGCTGCAACCATATCCGGCGACTCTTTTCCACCCTGAAAAATGGAAGAAAAACCACCGATCAATACTTGAATACCAACGGCCATCATAATAAAGGAAGCGACCATCGATGCAATGGTTTCACTTTTCCAATGACCATAGCGATGATCATGATCTGCTGGTTTTTGTGAAAGCTTTAGTCCAATGAGTACTGCAATAGAGGCAATAATATCTGTCGTATTATTCAATCCATCCGCTTTTAAAGCTTCTGAACCACTCAAGTAACCAATGCCAACTTTTATGATGGATAAAATTATATATGCAATAATACTGATGATGGCACCACGTTCACCTAATTTAAGATTATTATATCTTTCTGCTTCCAATTCACTTACCTCCCACTTACGTACATTATCATCATAACAACCCAACATCGAGTGGGTCTACAGCAACCTTTTTGCACTACTATACATAAGTAGGAGGAATATAAAAGTGTTGATGAGGGGAAAAAATAAAGCCCTTAGGAAGAAACTCAGATACTGGTTCAAAGCCTAGAAATTATTATACTAACCGAATAAAATAGTAGTGTATCTGTTCTTTAAGATTTTTTCCTCCAACGAACACACCTAACAAACCTTGGTCATTTCCATTTTCGGGAGTGTGACCCTTTTTACGTACTTATAAGCACGTAAAAAACCTTGCCACAACTGTAGCAAGGCTTTTCATCTCAATTATCCTCGTAGAAATCCGCCCTCTGAGTGGATTATTTGTCCAGTTATCCATGTAGCCTCCTCGCTAGCAAGAAAGCTAATCACCTTGGCCACATCCAGTGGTGTCCCAATTCGACCCATTGGAAATTTAGGTAACAGATAACCCCTAATCTCATCATTCATCCATGTAGAATCTGTTGGCCCTGGATTGACAGCATTGACGGTAATGCCCAGTGGTGCTAGCTCCTGTGCTAATGATCTAGTAAAGGCTGAAATTGCCCCTTTCGTTGCTACATAGGCTAGCTCTCCCATCATAGGACCTAAATCTTGACCAGATGTCATATTAATGATTCTCCCTGAATTTAAATTAGCTTTTTCAAAAAGACGTGCAAATTCCACACAAAGTAGTAAGGTTGACCTCATATTCACCGCGTAATGTTCGTCTAATGTTTGAGCATCTAACGCTAAATAACCATCTTGTGCTGAATGGGCAGCATTATTTACTAAAATAGAAGGTACACCTAGTTTTTCGAACCGTTTGGAGTATCCTTTTTGGAGCTTGGGAATCTGCTAAATCAATTGACATTTCTTCACATGAAACACCCGTACTCAAAATTTCCTGTTTGAATTCTCCTATCCACTTACGATCAGCATGCCAGTGTGCGAAAAAAACATTGACACCGTCTGTAGCCAATCTTCTACAAATAGCTGTTCCAATATCTTGAGGGTGGCTTGCACCTGTAATGATTGCTATTTTACGTTTTGTTTTATTCATTTCTTTTTACCCCCATGCTTTTTGATGGTTATTGAGATTATTAATAAAAAAAGAGCATTACCATAATGGTCTGCTCCGTTTTTAGAAATCAAAGCCCTTACACTGAACATCCTTTGAAATGACCACCATACCTAGTCAAACAAAATTCGTGTTAATTTTCTAATCTAAAACTTTAATCTGATTTTGAACTTCAATAGAAAAGGCTTCTACATCAAATTGATGTTGCTTTATCGTATCTTCGGCTAACTGTTGAGCCTTCTTTTTAGCCTTGTCATTTTTCTCTTCTGTTAAATTAATCCTTACTTGAATTTCCTCAGACGTCATACTATGGTCAACGCTGAAAGTGCCAAAATCTTGTGTAAACATTGCCTCAAATAGATTGGCCATGACATCATTATAACTTAGCCGAGTTGAGATCGTTTCTGCTGGCTCATTGAGTTGCTTTAATGTTATTTGAAAAGAGATGGGGTTTAATTCATTAGCTTTGATAACGTCCAGCATTGTTTCTTCTATATGTTGCTTTGTCTTGTGATCGACCTTCTCGGGTAATGACACAAGGAGCTCTATTTTTCCATTAGGTAAAATTCCATAATCTAATAGAAAGCTATAGGATTCTTTGCGCAATGTATAAGAAATCTCACTAATTAAAAATTGATATTGCTGAATATAACGCAATAATTCATCATTACTAGGTTGTGACATAGAAACATTGGTTTTTTCAGCATATTGAATAGGTGCATTTGCAAAAAAGAAAAATGCACCACAAACAATGCTTAAAAGTAGAAACCATAACGTAAATAACCTTTTGATAAACATGTATAGCCCCCTTATTCGGGACTATATGCCAATTATCTAAAGTAAATTACGGTAGAATTTTATAAAACAACACACGATCTTGATTTTCACCACCATAATTACTATGAATGGACATATTATCGATCACCTTGTCACCCTTTTCCATTCTAAAACCGAGATTCTTATGGAAGGCGATGGACACTTCGTTAATAGGCGACGTAACACATTTCACAATATTTCGATGGTATTGCTTCACCACATGAAAGAATACATCATATAATCTTTTTGCAATATTCTGTTTTCTATAATCAGGATGGACCCCAACAAAATGGATGAACGCTTCATTCGTTTTGGACTGCGATAAAAAGCCAATGAGGAAGCCGATAATTTCGCCATCCTTCTCCATAATAAGGCTCGTATTTGTAAAGTGATCAAAAAATAATTTAGGCAGCTTATCTGACATATTCCTACCGCCCCACCACTCATTAATCAATGGAGATAAAGTATAGTAATCTGAACTCTGTACACTACGAATATTCATGGAATCCCTCCTCCTTTTCAAGTCATACAACAGACTTATAGTCTGAATATATCTACAGCTATTATATAAATGGTGACATTCACCACAGCAAACACACTACAAATGTATTTAAGTTATTGTGCTGAGGCTCATACAAACTCAAAAACAATCACCATAACCAGATATGGATAAAACAATGTAGATGAATACTATCTCTATACCCTCCATCTAGGTAGGTTAATCCTACTCTTATTTTACCCTACCATTTATTTCAATATCAATGGTTCTATTATACCTTTGCCATCACTAATGACTTTAACGTGTTGCTTAAAGCCTGAATGTGGTTGGTGGTATCTGTCATGCTAACAAGAAGTTGATTTTCGTCCTCCACTGAATGTAAAATAGCTCCCGTAGAAGCTGCATTTTGCTCCGTCATGTGATTCAGTTTTTCAATTTGCTTTTGGATTACCTCGAATTGTGAGATGGCACTGCTTAATTCATGCATCCCTCTTGTTAAATCTGTATTCGTTTCCGTAAAAGAATCCTTTAAACTATTAAAGAAATGACTGACATCCTGTAAAAGCTGTTCTCCATGCTGGAGTGCCTTTTCACCGTCATCAGAACGTTTATGGGCCTCTGTTGATTTTTCAAACAAGGTTTTTGTTACATTGGTGATGCTGACGGTAATAGCAGCGCTTTCTTCTGCTAGCTTACGCACTTCATCTGCTACAATCGCAAATCCTTTTCCGTGTTCTCCCGCTCTAGCCGCTTCTATTGCCGCATTTAAGGCCAATAAATTAGTCTGTTCTGCAATATGGGTAATCCCCTTTAATAAACTATCCACCGTTTGTAGGCTATGTTGTAGCTCGTTGACAGTTTCCGCAGTTGAGCCCATCGCATGACTCATAACGCTCATTTGAGTCATTGCATCCTGCATTTTATCCCATCCTGCTAATACTTCTTGTTGTAGCTCAGTAGATTTAACGACCGTATCCTTCGAAATTGTCAATGTTTTATTGACAAAATGAACCGAGTCACCCATTGTGCCGTGGATCATTTGTAAACTCGATGCCTCCTGCTGAATACTTGCAGAGATATCCTCTGTTGCTACTAAAATTCGCTTACTAGAGCCAGAAATCTTTTGCATTGTTTGTTGGAATTGTGTGACATGCTTGTCCAATGCCTGACTGCTCTTTTCGATTTCCTGAAATGTATTTTGTAGTTGATTGAAGGATGCTTGCACTTCATTTTGCTGGATTTCTGCATGTTGAATCAATTCATTCCCCCATTTTGCCAGCAAATAAAAAGCAATAATGACCCCATTCATGATTGCAAGAAGTGTCACAAAGACAATGGTGTCATCAAATGGTCCTAACAAGGATGCCGAGTTGACCATATATAAAATGAAAAAACTAAGATTAGTTAAAATCCCAAAGAAAACAATCAATTCTTTTTTAAAATACAGGGCAATAATAGCCACTGTACACAGTAAAATATAATGTTTATTTAATGAAAAGCTATCAAGCAAAAATAAGGTAAACACAACACTTGATGGAATGAGGCCAAAAATAAAGCCTTTGACATACGTTTTTATAGGTAAAAAATAATTACATACCGCCAAGGCAATGACAGCTAACCCAATAAATAAAAAATGTATGCCCTTTGATAGAATCATAGGTCCACATATTAGAATGGCCAAAATTGAGATAATAGCCAAATTTACACGATGAACTTTTCGTGTATCATAACGAATTTTATGCTCCATTACTATCCCCCTAAAAAAATGAATAGACATTCAGTTTAATTTTCTATTATTATATAGTATAACAACTACTTTTTGTAGCTAAATATTGTATTTATAAGCAGAATTAGCTTATTTTTGAAATAAAAGGGGGAAATTAAATTGACTAGCGTCCAACAAATCGCACCAAATTTCTACTGTATCGATACACATGATTTAGGTCGAGAGCAGCGAACAAGTTCCTATCTATTAATCGATGAAAAGATAGCTCTCATTGAAACTTCAGCCAGCCCATCTGTACCTTATATTATGGAAGGGTTACAGAAATTAAATATTGCAGTAGAGGATATAGACTATGTCATCGTGACACATATTCATTTAGACCATGCAGGCGGAGCAGGGTTATTTTTGCAAAGCTGTCCCAATGCTAAATTCGTGGTTCATCCACGAGGCGTAGCCCATATGATTGATCCAAGTCGTCTTATCCTCAGTGCTAAAGGGGTTTATGGCGCTGAATTTGACCGCCTTTTTGATCCAATTGTGCCCATTGACGCTGCAAGAATTATTGAAATTCAACACGAACAGCGTTTGCAACTAGGTCAACATCATTTAACGTTTTATCATACTGAGGGGCATGCTAAGCATCATGTTTCAATGCTTTATTCCGCTACAAATGGCTTGTTTGTAGGTGATACAACAGGTGTTCGCTATCCCGAAATGGATGAGGAAGCAATTGATTTAATCATTCCGTCTACCTCTCCAAATCAATACAACCCTGAAACAATGGAACAATCTTTAAAATTGTACGAAAAGCTACAAGCAAGTGAATTATACTTCGGTCACTATGGTGCTTATCAAAATCCAGCAGAAGCCTATCGTCAGGTGCGCTATTGGACACCGCTCTTTTTAGAAGAAGGTAGAAAAGCGCAAGCGTCATCCAGCCAGTTCCAAGAACAAGTTCATTACTTAGATGCTCGCTTAAAGGAACTTTTATTCAACTATCTACAGGAAAACGGCATTCCGTCCGATCATCCTGTCTATCAAACCATCCCATTCGATACCATTGTGTCCGCAATGGGAATACTGGATTACCTCGAAAAAGCAAATGCACAGGTTCCACTTTAATAGGAAAAGAGGTGTCTCCAATGATTTTGTGGACACCTTTTTTTAGATTCGCTAATAATATTGGCCGAAGCGATCTTTTTTTTGGAAAATCCGCTCTTTTTTTATCGCAAAGTGCTCTTTTTTCAGGTGAACCCGCTCTCTTTTCTGATCAAAGCGCACCAAATCTCATCAGTAGTGACCATGCCCTGTTCCACATATAGAGGCTTTTCCTTGTCTTCATTCCTTTAATTGATCTAGAACTGCTTGAAAATTTTGTTGCTCCCCTACTTCACGAAATAATTGAAAGGGATTGCTCATTTTTTTCATGCGCTCCATGACAAAAGGAATCGTAAAAAGTGTGGGTTTTAGGTTTTCATTAACCTCCTCCCACAGAAGCGGTGTGGCTACTAAACCCATTTCATTGCCACGAGTGGAATACGGGGCAATGATGGTCTTGCCCTCTGCATGCTGCACATAATCTAAATATAATTTTTCATGACGATTCTTCTTTAAACGCTCAATTGTATATAAATTTGGCTTTTGCTCACATAAAAAGCGACAAACGAATTCTGTAAATATACGTACCTCTTCATAAGTAAATGTATTTTCTGGTAAAGGAATATATATCTGTAAACCTTTTCCACCTGATGTTTTAACAAAGGACTGTAGCTGAAAATAATCAATAATGTTCTTTAAATCAAGTGCTCCTGAAACGGCTAATGAAAAATCTTGTACTGAGGGAGGATCTAAGTCGAAAACGATTTCTGTCGGGTATTGAGAATGATGTGTTTGAAATGGAATGTGGAGCTCTAATGCCAGCTGATTTCCAAGCCACAATAACGTTTCCAAGTTATTACACACGATATAATCAATATCATCCATCACAGCTGTTGCCATAAAATTAGGTATTTTCTCTGGCCTACTTTTTTGATAAAAACTTTCACCTGGAGCACCATGTGGATAGCGTATTAGCGTTAGAGGGCGATCCTTTAGAAATGGCATTAAATAGGACGAGATATTTTGCAAATAGAACAAGTATTGATCCTTTGTAATACCCATTTTTGGCCATACAGGCTTGTCTGGATGTGTGATAGCAACTGATTCAGGGATAGGATACAGTTGACGTTGCATATGCAGCCAATGACATTCCTCAGGTGACTTCTCTAATCGAAAGGCATGAAATCTAGGTTCCCGAAGCTTACTACCATCAAAATCAATACAGGCAATATCAACACAAATAGAGGGCTCAAGTACCCATAACTGCTTTTTACGCAGTCCATTAGTCTGAAAGAATTTGACAAGTGTTTGATGCTCTTCCTCTGTCATACCATGCTTAAACGTAACAACTTCTCGTAATTGATTGTTCTCAAAAACTGCACCATGAAAATAACTATTGCTATGATCATATTGTGTGACAATGACTGTGACATAACGCCAATTTTTTATCTTTAGCCAATGATTTGATCGTATGTTTTCAAGCCATTTACTTGTTTTCTTCTTAGCAACAATGCCTTCCCCATTGTAAAGCTTGATGGACTGCCATAAGCTCTCATGCTCCTCACTACCATGTATAACTTGGATAGGGGTTGGGTTCTCATAGTTAACGCTTGGCCATTTGAACTTCGCAGCAAGCTTGACCAATTGCTCCTTACGCGTTTTTAAATAGTGGTTTTGGAGAGATTCTCCTTTAAGGGTTAAAACATCAAATGCTAGATAGTGAAAAGGAAATGAATGAGCATGTTCCTGAATCACGTCTTGATTTTGCATTCTTCCCCTCTTCTGAACAACGGCAAAATCACTTTTATAATGATTGCGTAAATAAACTAACTCCCCATCCAAGGTTAGGGGTAAAAAGGTTTGGATGGATGTATATATTTGCTGACAAAAAGCTAAAATTTCGGGAAACAGGTGATTTAATTGTCGCCCATTTCTACTAATGAGCTTCGGCTCCTCATCCCAAACTAATAAGCAGCGAAAACCATCATATTTCGTTTCAAATAGCCATTCATCTCCACTAGGAATATCGTTTGTTTCCGATAAAAGCATTGGTTTCATTCCGCTATACCTACTTTGCTTTTTATATTCAGTGTTTGAAGATTTCATTTTAAGATACATAAAAAACCTCAAAATACATCATAGTAAGAAAAACGAGGTGACAACAATGCATACAGTGTGGAAAGGCAGTATTTCCTTTGGACTTGTTAATATTCCTGTGAAACTACATGCTGCTACTGAAAATAAAGATGTCAAATTGCGTCAGCTTCACAAAGACTGCCATACGCCGATTAGCTATAAAAAGGTTTGTGAGGGCTGTAACCAAGAGGTAAAAGATGAGGATATCGTGAAGGCTTATGAATATGCCAAAAATAAATTTGTTGTGTTGGATCCAGACGATTTAGAAAACTTGCGTAAGGAAAATGAAGATAAGGCTGTGGAAATTATTGATTTTGTGCAATTAACTGAAATCGATCCAATCTATTTTGAACGCACCTATTTTTTATCACCCGATTCGACGGGTGCCAAAGCCTATTCATTGTTACGAAAAACATTAGAACAATCAGGAAAAATTGGCATTGCCAAAATCATTATCCGCTCTAAAGAGCAGCTTGCCATCGTGCGTGTTTATCAAAATGCCCTCGTGATGGAAACAATTCACTATCCAGATGAGGTAAGAAGTATTGGCGATGTACCTAATATTCCAAGTGAACAGGATGTAGTACAAAAGGAGCTCGATACAGCCCTCATGTTAGTGGAACAGCTAACAACTACATTCAACCCTGAAAAATATACAGATGATTACCGCAATGCTTTATTAGAACTAATTGAAGAAAAGAAAGCTACAAATACGATATCTACAAGCGATAAACAACGTCCAATTCCTGAAAATGTCACGGATTTAATGACAGCTCTACAGGCCTCTTTAGAAAAAACAAAAAAGCCCGCTACAAGAAAACGGACAACACGGACAAAGAAAAATGCCTAAGAACAAGCGTATCCTTACATTGGGATACGCTTTAGAATTGCCGAAAATAGGAATCTAAATCCTTTATGCGCTAGATCATTAAAAGTTTAGCCAATACAGCATGTTGCTGTTTAAAGAATTTAGGCTTTCCTACCCTTTCAAAGCGTTTATTCCAACGAAACATTTTAAAAAAGATCGAAAAAGTAGGTTGATAGTGAGCTTTTTCGATGCCCATTTTCTGTTTCATAAATCTTTTTAAAATACGAAAGACTCGAATTTTATAAGGCATATCGAGAAAGATAATGCAATCAGCTTGCTGGAAGCTATCAACAACCCACTCCTCCTGATGGATCCCCTCTATAATCCAACTGTTCGTTTGGAGAATGGTTCGTAAGTGCTCCTTTTTTCTTCATCTGTTCTTAGAATATCCCCTGATTCCTTTCGCATCCATGCCACATTATCAAGCTCATAATAAGGAATCTGCAAGGTTTTAGATAATTTCCTCGCCAATGTCGTTTTCCCACTGCCAACGGACCCAATGATATGTATTTTTTGTGGAAACGCTTTTGTCACAGAACCCCTCCATTAGATGTACCTTTGTAGAAATAATTCCTTTATTATACAATAGATTTCAGCTTACATAACGATAGTTTCCCAAGAACATTCGTTCCCACTTATGGTATGATGAAGGAAAAACTAGGAGATCTTTATTCATGACAATACTTGAGCAAATGTCGCAACAACAAATAGCTGGCCTCAGCATTGCCTATATAAAGGATGGTGAGCTTCAGAAAGCAGATTGCTTTGGTCTATTAGAGGTCGGGAAAACTAACAGAATCAATACCGAAACCATCTTCAATGCCTGTTCAATTAGTAAACTAGTTACAAGCATTTTAGTGATGAAGCTGGTCGAGCAAGGGATAGTAGATTTAGATGAGGATATTAATCAAAAGCTTACATCTTGGAAGATGCCAGATCATAGCTACACTCAGGAAAAAAAAGTAACATTACGACATTTGTTAAGTCATCAGGCGGGGATTATTGACCCTAAAGGCAGCTTCTCTCCCTTACATTCACTATGGCAGACGCCTTCGATGGTCGACTTATTAAAAGGTACAACTCCTTATTGTTCCATACCAATCGATAGTACTTTTGAGGCCGAGCAAGAATTTCACTATTCAGATGCTGGCTTTTGTATTGTTCAATTGCTAATTGAGGATACAATGGGTTCAAGTTTTTCAACACTTATGACTGACCTGATTTTTCGACCACTAGCCATGACAAATAGCTTTTTTTCTTCCGCAGTTCCAACTGCCAATACAGCAAGTGGTCATCATAAAGATGGCACCGTAACAGCACAAAGATACCCTATTTACCCGTATGATGCAGCTTGTGGATTATGGACAACACCGTCAGATCTAGCAAAATTATTACAAGAGGTAATGCAGGCCTTAAAGGGAAAAGGTACACTTGGTTTAGCTTCAATCCATGAGCTAATTCGTCCTCAGGGCTGTAAAGAATGGCTGGGCCTTGGTGTATTTCTTGACGGTGCTGGTGAGCAGCTAGAAATATCCTCGCTTGGCTGGGGCGTTGGCTATCAATGTATGCTAGTGGCCTACCCCCACCTAGACAAAGGCTTTGTTGCCATGATTAACACCGATACAGGCGTCCATCAAATGCAAGGTCTCTTAGGAGATATCTATCGTTCCTTTATCAAATAAAGAAGAGGCTTGATTTAAGCCTCTTTCTTTACCCCATAATGCAGTTGTACCATTTGACCATATCGCTTTGTTTCCAATAGCCTTAAGTTTTCGAATGGACGTGGCGATTTAAACAAGGGTATTCCTGAGCCCAATAAATGCGGTGTAATCGTAATAATCCATTCATCAATTAGCCGCTCCTGTAAAAAAGCATCCAAAATGTCCCCTCCCCCTACCATCCAAATCTTTGTGCCTTCTTGCTCTTTTAAACATTTTGTAAATGTGATGACATCCTCTTGGATAAATGTCACATGCTCATTTTCCCCAGTTCGAGTTCTTGAGAACACATAGCATTTTTTATCAGGATAGGGGAACGGTTCCATATGTTCTAGGATATAATCATATGTTCGTTTTCCCATAATGACGGTATCAATGGTTTGATACATATCAGCGTAGCCATTATCACCCTCTCCCTCTGTTTCCTCTAGCCACTGTAGATCATCATTTTCCTTGGCAATAAATCCATCTAAACTCCCTGCAATAAATACTAGTATTTCTCGTGACATCATGTCAGCTCCTCTTCTTTTGAAAATCTCTTCTACAATCTCTATACTAAATATAAAACATGACAACTCTTGGCATGATTAAATAAAAAGGTGAAAAAAATATGACCAAAGCTAAACGATTAATTGATATTTTGCTATTTGTCAGTGCGCAAAAGAAATTTACAGCGCAGGAAATTGCTGACACTTTCCATATTTCCGTGCGAACGGTGCATCGTTACCTTTTGGATTTAAGTGATATGGGGCTACCCATTTACGCGGAACAAGGAAGACATGGGGGCTATACGGTGCTATCAAATGCCATTCTCCCACCGATATTATTTACCGAGGAAGAGGCGGTCGCCATTTTCTTTGCATTTCAGTCTTTGCACTATTATCGTGATTTACCTTTTAATACTGAAATGAAGTCTGTCTCTCACAAGCTGTATGAATCCTTACAGAAGGAAGCCAAGAAAAAGGTGGATACGCTGCAATCCTATATTGCTTTTTGGAACCCTAAAAGAACCATAACAACACCACTCTTAACGGACGTTTTAGAGGCTATCATCAACCAATCACAATTGCATATCCAATATGAATCGAAGTCTGGTATCACCTCTAAACATATCCAGCCTATTGGCGTGTACGCTCATGATGGCTTATGGTATATGCCTGCGCTACTACTATCAAATGAAAGAATATTACTCTTCCGTGTAGATCGAATTAAAAACATAAAAGTTAGTGAAACAAACCGTAAAACGACGATGAATTTGCAGCAATGGCTTGAAAATGACTATGAGCCTCAGCAGCCTATTCGCTTATATGTTGAATTATCAAGCGAGGGCGTTCGTCAATGTTTAAGTGAGCCCCATCTTGAAAAAGCGGTTGTTCATCAAAGTGATGGAACAGGTTATATCGATACGATCATCGATCAACATGAGCTCCACTTTAATAGCTCCCTATTCTTTCGCCTTGGACAACATGCGATTGTTAAAGAACCGCAAGCATTAATTCAGCTTATGCGTCAGCATGCACATGAGCTATTAGCGATTTACCCTGAGCCAATAGAGCCTCTATAAGATGACAATTTTGTCAGATTCACGTAACATTCATCGTTACTACTTTTAAAAGATCTTCCTTATAATTGGTTTTGAAGGAGGAGATATACGTTGCAACCGACCAACAGTAATAAACGAATTGATACATTAGATTATTTAAGAGGGTTCGCCTTACTAGGCATTATTTTAGTCAATATCCCCTCATTAATGTGGATTGAACCACCTGAATTGGCTAATGATATTGCCTATAGCCGCTTTCTAACACTTTTTGTAGAGGGTAAATTTTTTATCATTTTTTCATTTTTATTTGGAATAGGATTCTATCTCTTTATTTCACGCGCTCAGGCAAGGGGCGAAAAAGCCTATGCCTTATTTAGTCGTAGACTTTTGATTTTACTGTGTATGGGGCTTGTGCATTTTTATTTCCAACCAGGTGAAGCCTTAACTGTCTATGCTATCTTTGGCTTTGTAGCCTTACCTTTTTATAAAATGCGCAAAGACATAAATCTCATCCTTGGATTCATCCTACTAGCCATCACCGCCTATTTTGGTCTAAAAATTTTAATGCCATTTCCACTGATTTTGCTTGGTCTAGCTGCGGGTCAATATCATTTATTTGAAAATATCTCGTTACATCGAAATAAAATCAGGTTAGTGACGATTGTAATGGGCTTTATAAGCATGGCTAGCTGGTTTTATCAATGGCAGTATGTCCCTGAGCCTCTTGTTAATATCCAACATTTGCCCAAGGATCAGCTAGAGCCTCATATTACAAATATCGAGCAATTTTCATTAATTGGACTACAGTTTAGCCCATTTGCTTCTGCCTTTTACATGGGAACAATTATCCTATTATTACAAAGTACTTTGTTCCAGCGACTATTGGCACCGTTAAAAGCATATGGGCGCATGGCCTTGACTAATTACTTGGGGCAAACAGTGCTCATTCTCTTAATTGGCCATGCTTTCGGTTTAATCGGACAACTTCGCTATCTTGAATCTTTGTGGATTTGTTTAGGCATTTATGTTTGCCAATTGCTCTTTAGTAAGCTATGGCTATACTTTTTCCGCTTTGGCCCTATGGAATGGCTATGGCGAATCGGGACATATTGGACAATTCCTCCCCTACGACAAAGTAAGAAAGATTATTTATCGTAAAGGATAAATACCTATCAGCTTGGTGGTAAACATCATATATTGGTAATGTACCCTACTCGCTTTCCATCTTTGCTCATATCTTCAGCAAGAAACACATCCCCATTTTATTTGGTCACCGAAGTGACTAATTTAAAAACAGCGTTAATCCATTGTTAACGCTGTTTCTTTTACTTTTATTAAACCTAATAAGTGAATCATTGGGGGTACTTTGTGGGGAATAGGTATTAAAAGCAAATAAAGTTACTGGGACATAAACATACAAGTCACGGGATTATAAAATCCCGTGACTTGTATTCATTGCCATTATTTTTCTCTTGCAAGCGAGTATGTCTCTTCATCTTGAAAATTGGTTCACTGTTCTAAATGCGGGTTAATGCGCCAGTAGGCTTTGGTATTTCTTGAACTGCTATCTGATTCATTTTACAAAAATGTTTAAAGAATTGTTGTGCCAACTCCCGTTCTTTCGGGTCACTTTTTAATGAAATGATATCAAGTAAAATTTGAGCCATCCATAAATTTTCAAAATAACGATATTTCCCTGTTTTCCATGTCATTTTTTCAGGGAATTTTTCATTTATATAATATTGCCAGAAAAGCAGCTGATCCGATTCCTGCTCTGTCAGTTGAATTCTGTATTTTGAATGGGCAGGAATATGTCCATCTTCACACAGCTTGCCAACGAATTTTTCATTCACCATATAGATACCTAAGATGCGTCTATCACTTTCAGGCTGGCTGGAATCTCTTGCTGTTAAAAGGACAGCGCTATTTTGGTGCAAGCGGCTCGGCTTGTTTGGCTTCCCTTTGTTATTACCACTCTTTAATATACCTGAAAAAACATTCCACTCTGAAACAGAACTATTCTGTTCCTCTGAATCACACCAAAAAACCATCTGGGATGCGGGATGAAGTTTATGATTACTCATAAGTTTTTCGTGTTCCAAGCGAAGCAAGAGTTCTTTCCGTTGAAGTTCTTTTACCTCTTCCATCCGCGATTCTTCTTCTTTTCGTTCAATTTCCTTTTTTTGTATGATTTCCTCAAGTAACTTAGCATCACTTTTATCATGTATTGTTAGGTGCTTTCCAAATACATCTGGAAAAACAAACCTTTTATTTTCTGATGCAAAATGTATTTCAATACTTGAATCATTTTGATTAACTATACTACCTATGCCAAAACGCTTGTGTGTAACTTTCTTATTAATTAGATTCATTCATCTAGTCCTCCTTATGGAATAAAAATTAAGTTACTATTAGATAGTAATTTTTTCCAAATAACTTCTTTAAACAATTTCGATTTTTTTCCGTTTAAAAAATAAAAAAACGTATCCAAATTCTTTCTGCAAAATAGGACATCGGAATTCGAAATACGTTTATAAAAAATTATCGTAATACTATTATAACATTTTTTAATAAAATTACAAATTTATTATTGACAACTCATTTTTACATGAGTTAAAATATTCATTTATCCTCTGAATGTCATTGGAATCATCTTTGAAAAGACCATAAACTTCTGAAAAATGCCTTATAAAAACCAACTTCCCTTGTTACATACTTTGATGCCCATAAATTCTTCACCTGTTACTTATCCTAAGCATACAATGCAAATAATACCCTTTTTTGTAGGGAGGATTATCTGAAGAAAAATAAAGATAATCGGAATAGTGAGGGATTGGAATCCGTGAGTCAAGCAGCTAAGCTGGCTGTCATTGCAGGGGCGATCACAACACTTGGAGACGCTCTAGCGACCATTGCGGCTGGTCTTGCGCTAGAAGATGAGTTGAAGGAAAATGAAAGTAATAGCAATGATATTGACAAACTACAAAAGCAAATTGATGAATTAAATTATGAAATGAAACAATTAAAAAGGATGTTACGTTAATACCATGTTATACAAAAACGACAATACCACATGGATATTGTCGTTTTTTAGGCTATTTAGCAGCCCAAAGTTCAATCTCTATTTTTAATTCTGGTAGCCCTAATGCTGATACATAAGCAATAGTCATAGAGGGATAGGAATGACCAAACATTACTTCCCATTGCTGATCGAAATGATGCCAATCAATCTCCTCTGTCGCCCATATATTCACCTTTACCACATGAGAAGCATCCAATCCCTCAGTTGCTAAAAGCGTTTCAATATTTTTAAATGTATTGGTCGTTTGTTCAATTAATCCTACAGGCAATTGATCATCTTGATCAACCCCTATTTGTCCAGAAAATGCATACAATGTTGCATCTTTCGGAATGATTGTGATGTGGCTATATTCCCCCACAGGGCTAGGTACCTGTATTGGATTTTTACGTATTATGTTTGTTTTCATATTCTTTTCTCCTTTAGGATCGTATTTTTCTAAAAAAGGGCAGACTTATCCCTCGTTTGTTGATTTTAGAAAAAAACAGCTGTGGAGAACCCTATACCCATGCTTAAAAAACGAATAGCTCTTTTTTTCATGTGAATTCTCCTCCTTGTCCCTAAAGTTATGTTTACTTTACCATTTCTATCCTAGATAATCAATGAAATACCCAAACTATTTATCATTTCATTTATTATTTCTCAGGCAATTAACTATTCAACTATAGCAATCACAACATATATATAGTAGTGTAAAGCTAAATTAGCCTTACACCTCCGAAATTGTTACTAGGGTCACTCCATCCCAAGTGTCCCTTTGCATAATAGAACTAGGTACCCCTCTTTGGCGTACCTAGTTTTTTCGTTATTTTGGGGTCGTGTCGGTGACTAAGTTTTGTCCACCTACAGCGAGTTGAGGTGTAGAATTCTTATACGGAAAAATACCTTAACCAATACAAGAACTATAAACTTAAATATAATTACACATCACACTTCCCTAGTGCGATCTTTTTGCATTTAGCTCAAATACTAGAGATTCTTTGTCTAAGACATTGTTTATAAAACAAATATAGAAAAGAATACAATAGGCAACAAAAATGTTAAGCTGAGTAATTATGAGCCGAGTCATGTTTACATGACTAAGAGATAAAAATATGAATCCCTCCTGCAATAACACTTAATGCGGCTATGGAGATATGGATTGTTCGTAAGCTTCGATTTTTTCTATAGTTGAAAAAATTCATTCCTGCGATAGCAGTAATAGACAAAAGAATAATTGCAATCAAGCCAATAATTCCTTCATTCTCCAATTCACCCTCATTAAAGTACATGATTAACCCATGACCTATACCTAACAACAATGCCATTGTGCCAAAAAGAATATGATATCTACCTATTAACTTTGCTGCAGATAAATATAGCCCTTTAGATTGTGGGAATGTACGAATTACAGACTTCATGAAGGTTCGAATAGGAAAAATCATACCAGCTGCACCAATTCCTATAAATGTACACCAACCAATTAATTCACCAATATCCTCATAACGTCCTTCCTCGTGTTGTTGTCTACCGTTATCCTCATAATCATACTCATCTTTTCCTTCAAAAATATCATCTGCATAAATGGGATTTACATCATACATAAAAAATATAACTACCAATACTATCCCAAAAATTTTTAAATATCGCATAGGAGATCTCCTTCCATATTGAGTTTCAACATTAGTCTAAGCAAACAATATGAAAAAAATCTGAAAAACGGCACTAGAAAAAATTACGATATTTAACTAAAATTTCTTTTTGGCTTAGAATAAGTAGAAGATTGGTCGCACAAAAAATTCAGGTGGATTTCATAATGTTGTTATAAATTAGTTATATTGAATATAAAAAAGGTAGGAGGAGCTTTGTTGAAAATACTGATAGCAGAAGATGATAATCGGTTAAGGAAAAACATTGTTCACATCATTCAAAAAGAATTTCATCAGGTCGATGCTGTAGATAATGGTCAGCATGCATTAGAATACATACTGTTTCATTCTTACGATCTCGTCATTCTAGATTGGATGATGCCAGAATTAAGCGGTATCGATGTGTGCAAAGAAGCTAGAAGAAATGGTTATGAAGGTGGCATTTTAGTACTAACAGCAAAGGATGATAGCAATGACATCATCCTTGGATTAGATGCAGGTGCTGATGATTATGTTGTTAAACCATTTAAAATGGAAGAACTCTTAGCAAGAATACGTGCCATTTTAAGAAGAAAAAATAAATCCATTCATCAAATAATTCAAATTGATGATTTAAAGTTATATTTGGATTCCAGGACACTTTATAAAGATAATCAAGAAATACTATTAACTAAAAACGAATTTTTATTGTTAGAGTACCTTTTTATCAACAAAGGCATCATTCTTACTAGAGAACAAATTTATACACAAGTATGGGGATTTGATCATGAAATGACTAACAACAACCTTGATGCGTTAGTAAAACTAGTTCGTAAAAAAATCGATTATAATCGATCAAAATCCATTATTGAAAACATTAGAGGAATAGGATACAGAGTGAGGTAGCATGTTTAAGAAAACTCGTAAAAAATTAACTTTATTTAACTCCATTTATTTTATAGGCTTTTTCTTTGCTTTTCTTATTATTCTTTATTTTTCATTAGTTCAACTAATGAATTATCAACAAGTAGAAGAACTAGAAACTTATTACGAAGAACAATATCATGACTTTTTTGAGCACAAAAATGATAATGAAGGGAAATTAGAATTTAACCCAAATGGTATGTATTTTTACTATATTTATACAAAAGACCAGATACTAGTCCACGGTGACGAAAACTATCAAGGTTTATTTAAAGATCTAGAAAAAATCATTCAAACGGAAAATCCTTCTAAACGTTTTGTAAAAAATTTAAATTGGCGCGATAAACATCTTTTAATTTTATCGAAACCCATTCAGACTAACGATGAATTCCTAGGATATATTGTTATAGGCAAATCGACCACATCACAATATCATTTTTTTCAAAAAATGATTTTACTGTTTATTGTTTTAATTATAATTTTTACGATCATAATTGGATTCTTAAGTTACTACATGGCAGGAAAAGCCATGATCCCCATTCAACATGCACTTGAAAAACAAAAAAGTTTTGTTTCAGATGCTTCTCATGAGTTAAGAACACCGCTAAGTGTATTTTATAGTTCACTCGATATTTTAGAATCTGATGAAGCTAATAATATGAGTGATTTCGGTAAAGAATTAATCGAAGATTTAAAGCATGAAGCAGCGTTAATGAAAGAGCTATTAGATAAACTATTATTTTTAGCCCGACATGACAAAAATCGTATTAAATCAACTAAAGAAAAAATCTCCTTAACAGAGTTGCTAATAACGATTAGTAGGAAGTTTAAAAGAGCGTTACCAAAAACAATCGTTTTCGAAACAGAAATCCAACCTAATGTTGAATTTATTGGAAATTCAAATAATATAACTGAATTAATTTATATATTATTAGATAATGCAGCCCAGTACACACAAAAAGGATCTATCTATCTAAAGCTTTTACAAACTGATAAAATGATATATATCTACATTGAAGATACAGGCATTGGGATTTCTAAGGAAGACCTGCCTTTTATTTTTGATAGATTTTTCCGGAGTGATGCTGTGAGAAACAGAAACGGAACAGGACTGGGACTTGCTATAGCTGATTCTATTGTTCAAGATCACGGAGGAACATTAACAGTTCAAAGCGAGTTGGAAAAAGGTACAACATTTTGTATTCAATTTCCTCTTTATAATAAATAGTAGGCTATTTATCGTTACATGATGGATAAACCATAGAATGGCATTACATGAATCAGTAGTGCCATTCAACTAGTTTATTTTTTGAGCTACTTTGGCAGCCTAGCTAACATGGAGAAACTGCCTTTCCTCCATTCAAGCACGCTTACTTGCTAACCCCTTGCTTTTGATCTTTCTTCTTAAACCCATCACTCATCAACCTTACAAGTAGTGCGATAATTATAACCATTACCGTACTACTATAAAATAAAATTACTAACATTTGATTAGTGTCAGTACCAATGAATAGCCCATGAATAAGTGATAATATCCAAGCAGGTAAAACAAGAAAATGCATCTTCTTCCAAAGTGAGAATTTCATTTTATTTATCCATATATCTGATGTTACAAGAACTATTAAAAATAAATAAAAAGCTATGGTTCCCAGCCCAGACAACAATGCCTGATAGTTTGCGCTAAAAGGTAATACGATATCAGAAATAGTATAGGGTTCGTATTGATCAATCATTAGTAAAAGTAAATGTACAATAACAGTTATAAATCCCATCCATCCACTCATTTGATGTAATTGAAAGTACAAGTTTTTATTGGACTTGAGAGTAGAAGATTTCCTTAGTAAACCAAAAAAAATGGACATACTGAAGTAAAAATAACTTAAAAGCCCTAATAATCGAATCCATTCCCAAGTACTAAATAACATCTAACTTTTCTCCTCCTTTCAACCAATATATACTTCCATCATCTTTTGCTATCAAGCAAGCACAAGGCATCTGTAGTTTGTCAAACCATACTTGTAATTCTTGTTCATTTAATAAAAAGGCAAGTTTTGTTGCCACTTCTGCTTGACATAATGAGTTTGTTATTATTGTTGTTTGAAGGATAGGGCTAATGATTACCTCTCCAGTTCTTCCATCTAATAAGTGATGCTTTTCTTTCCCCTGCTGTTTCCAACTTCTAAATATACGATTTGAAGTGGCAATTGCTCCATTTTGAATTCTAATTGTACTGATCTCTTCGTGTATATGAAATGGATGAGCAATCCCAATGGTCCATGTCTTTTTACCTGACGACCACATTTTCATATCTCCACCACCATCTACAATTCCAAACTCTGGAGAAACCTGTCTAAGCCAATCAGCTATTTTTTCAACTACGTATCCTTTGGCAAATCCACCTAAATCAATTAATTGATTATCCGTTTTTAAAACTTCATTGTGATCCAAAAAAAGAAATGGCTTATTTGCCTTTTTTTCTATTTGTATTGGCTTATACGTTGATTCTTGAAAAGGAAAGGATCGATCATACCCATGTTGTTCTAAATGTAATTTTAAATACGGAGAAAATATATTATTAGTTAATGTATAATAGTTATCTGCTTCTTTTAAACAATCGTATAATGCAGGAGAAATTCTGCCGATTTCTCCTACCTTTAGTTGATTAATTTGATTTAACTCATTATTTGGCTCAAATCTTGACCACTCTCTTGCAACGTATTGCAACCATTTCACCACTTTGTCTTTCCAATCATTTTTTTGTGTTCCAGCAATTTCAATATAAAAGTTTGTATTCATCGTGTTTAATGATAGGGTATCCAAGCAACTTCAACTCCACTTCAAACTATGTCTAGGATCGTTTGGTAGTTCGATCGGTACGGATTTTATTTTGTTGTAGTTGATTCACTCCCACAATTTCAAAATTTGTCCAATCCAATTGAACAAGTTCCCTTTCTCGGTCTGACATTTTTTTTGATTGTTCATTTGTCAAATTTAGATCAGCTATGTTTGTATCTGATGGAACATTATTAAATTGCGTTAATAGTAAAGAAGATAATATTACTCCAGAGGTACCTAATATCCATTTAGCTTTCTTTTGATCTTTCATTTAGTCATCTCCTTTTTTACTTTAAAAACTTAAATACAACAGAGTTATTCATTTCTTGCCATTCAGCCACATAGCCCAAACCATTTGAAATTACACTAATTGGAACATATATATTATCATTCAAATAAAATGTAACAGCTGGTATCGGTGATTTTATCTCGTTATAGTACACAACATTTTTCCCCGCACGAAAAATTAATTCTGTATCACCTTTATTAATTTCTAATATTTTACTATTATCATAATTAATTACTTTTGCACCTAAAAGTTCAGCAATAATTTTACCTGGCACATATATTTCCCCATCTAAAGGAATCAAGTAAAGAGACAGTGTATTATTTTCTAGTTTTAACTGAATTTCTTTCGCTTCTTTCAAAGGTAACTCTCCTTTATTTACATAAGTCGATCTTGTCCAAATATTCCATGTATTACTATTTGTTTCAAGGTATCTTTGATCATAATAATCGTATTCATCCTCTTCTTTATAATAATCATAATCATAATCATAATCATCATCTTCCTCTTCATCTTCCTCTTCATAATCATCATCGTGCTTTTTATGAACATCACCCTCGTATTTTTTATAATCATTTTCATCATCCGCTTTTGCTATTTTGGTATCAACAAATGGCCAAATTAAAATCATAATTAGAAGTATTTTGATAATCCTCATTTTTTCAGCTCCTTTATGTTATTTCCATCTTAATTAAGCTAAATGAAAAAATACTGAAAAAACAAAATCATTCAATACAAATTTAACAAATGTATTGCTTGCCATTTTTGTTTCGAAAGAGGTAGGTAATTTTCTATGAGAATTTAAATAGCATTCCTGATTGAAATCAAAAAAATTGCCTTCTACAAAAATAGAAGGCAACTTCAGTATTTTACTAGGCTTTTAGGATTCTCCCATCATACCTAGTACACTAAATATATCGAATTGCAATTGTACTCCTGATATGTTGTCACTAAAGAAATTACTAATATTATCTAAAGATTTTGTGCTCATAAAGATAGTCATAGGAAAGGTCAACAAACAAATATTCATGCTCGTTGATCGCAATGGAGAATGTTCTTGTAATTTCTCCTGTTTCTATATCCCGATACAATTCAGAGATTTCCCCACTTTGATCGTTGCGCATTTTGATAATTGTTTGAAGGAAATAAGGACGCCAGCTCCAATTTTTATTGATGGCACGTGGCTGTAGCTCCCAATTCCCATCAATTCGCATAACGTTAGGCGTTAACTGGAATCCGTCCTCATTACAAATATAGAGACGGAAGGAGTAGTTATCCAATAATTCAGCTAAGTACTCTAAATGGGAGACATTGTCGCTTGTTGGTTTCACACGGTGAACAATCGCCTCTAATTCCTCCCTTAATTTTTTCAACTGCAAATATTGCGCCTCCAGCATTTTCTTTTCGGAAGTAATAAATTGCTGGCATTCTTTTTTAAAACGTTCCTTTAATATATCCTTATCAACAAAAGTCATAGCTGGATTAGCTAGGTATGGCCCTTGATAAAATCTACCACCATTTTTCCATGCAAATTGTAGCTGATAAACCGTTTCAATATCTTCAAATAATAGATTCGCTCCAATTTTATAAGCTAGGCTACCAATGGCAGAAATCATGTCCGATTGAGCGGACCAAGAATCGTAATTTAAATCACGTGTATTGACTTTTAAGATATGTGGGGCCAATAGCGCAATATGCTCTAAGTGACTTTCGGCTCCTACTTCCTGTACGGCAATTTTCACTCCAAACGTCGTAAAATAGCGTAGGGCGTGATGTAATTTGTTAATATCCCCTATAAAACGATGCTCTGATACGACAAGTACGATACGCTGTAAATCTTTTTCCTCTATATATTGTTGGATAATATTAAAATGACTTTCACCAAAATCTTGCATCAATAAATTTGGATTGCTTGGAATATAAATATCAATTTCTGGTGCAATTTCATCAATTTTGGCTAATGCCGCATGTAAAATTTTGTGTTCCATATCAATTCGATATTCTTCTGGAATATCTTCATTGTTGACGAAATCCTTTAAATTAATTTGCTGACCTTGAATTTGTAGATATCCGGAAATTTCGTAGGCAATCACCGTATGCGCGTCTGCGCTAAATATCGGTTGATAATACCCATGTATTTGATCTAAATTTGTTAACACTTCAATTGCGTCCATCATCGAAACCTCCAATATGAATAACGTTTTCGTTGTTATTCAAAAATAACATTACATTTATCATGACTAGCTTAAAAAATGCTCTCTGACTGTATAATAAGTTGTTTAAAGTAAAATCGCAACTTCACTTCTCATCATTTATGGCAAATCCGCCCTCATTTTTAACCACCATTGCATTATTTGATTTTTATCAATTCTAACGATTTTCCTACATAGTAAGTTGCTTTTTACACCATCTTGCAACTTTATGCTTTTGTCCATCCAAGGCTGTTCTAATATTTTACTCTCCCTTTAATCTATGCAACTTGACGCAATGACAGCCGTGATAATGGATGATGATTATCCTATATAAGCCAATTAATTCAGTCATTTACCCAGTATTTAAGGACAATTTTATGAAAAAACAGTATCCCAAAAGGACAACAAAAGGCTCCTACTGGCATACTGTTTATTATTATTCAGACATAAAGAAATACCAAATCAGAGCGATTACTGCTAAGGATAAAATAACAGCAATTGTTACGCGAAGCGGCGAGATAGGAGCATTGCCGCCAACTCGACCCGTTTGTCCATTCACCATAAAGCGGTAAACCTTCTCCTTATAGCGGAAAGAAGATAACCAAATGGGTAACATTAAATATTTGTATGTAATATCATCATGGTTTGTGGAAAAACGTAGATTGGATACTACATCCGCACTATTTTCCCAACGAATTTTGGACGTAATCTGCGCATGGAGATGATCATGGATTTCACTTTTTGCTTGGCTCCAGCCATCCTGCAAACCAACACTGTAACGCTCTGATAAAAATCCAGCTACATATTGGGGTTTATAGGCCTTATTATTAAGAAGATTAAATGGTTCAATTTTTCGCATCATGTCCCGATCATAGCGTGTTGTGGCACTCACTAAATGATCGTCTATAAATTCCTGATAAAAACCACTTGTTGAATACCAATCTGTTTCAGTATGCGTTTTACCATCTTTATCCGTAACCGTTCGATGTCGTCCATATCTTGCGGAGTATCTAGAGCTTGTTTTTGAATCAAACGTCCAATACGGGAGGTATACCCCTTTAAAGGCATCAGGCTTTGCACTTATTTTGGCAGCCTTTGGTGTAAACCATCGACCTTTGATCCATTTCTGAAAATGTTCTCCTGCCTGCTTATCCGTTACTTCAAATGCACATACGCCATTGGGAGCAAGCGTATTTTCAGCGCTCGCTTCCATGACCTGATTTGAGCCGCAGTAAGGACAACTGT
Organism: Lysinibacillus sp. BSL11; assembly: GCF_052928325.1. Classification (NCBI taxonomy): domain Bacteria; kingdom Bacillati; phylum Bacillota; class Bacilli; order Caryophanales; family Bacillaceae; genus Lysinibacillus; species Lysinibacillus sp. BSL11. The sequence goes on from NZ_JAVGCX010000007.1 coordinate 175,368, forward strand.
CAGCGACCTGCAGAGCATCATAAATTGTCTCGGCCGCGCAAGCTTTACAAATAACTGTTTTCTTCTCCACGCCCCAATTAAAATTCCCACGTTCCTCTGCTTTTAAGAAATCCATTTCCTGAGCAACCTTTTCCTCTTCTTGTTCAGGGGTTGCAATTTCAGATTCAAATCCACAATACGGACAAGTCAGCTTACCTGTAGCAGGATTAAACTCAATTGATGCACTACAGGATGGACATTCCGCATCAAAGTCAAGCTTTACTTGTTTGACATGTTCAACTTCTTGCGTTGACATAGGTCATCATCTCCTTACTTGACATCCTTTTCATCAAAAACATCGCCGCATTCTGGACAGAATTTAGGCGGATTGGCAGGGTCCTCTGGTGCCCACCCACATTTATCACATGCGTAGAGTAAAGCATCAGCTGGTTTTTTAGAGCCACACTCGCTACAAAATTTTCCTTTATTCACCGCTCCACATGTACATGACCAGCCCTCTTCCGCTGGTTTTGCTGCGCCGCAATTTGAACAGAATTTCCCTGTGTTGTCTTGACCACATGCACATGTCCATGTACCAGGTGCTTTGGCTGATTGATTTAGCATCGCAGCCTGAGCCATTTGCGCTTGCTTATTTTGCTCATTCATTTGATAAAGCTGACCAGCATTGACTCCACCTGCTTGTGCAGCCATATTCATCCCCATAAAGCCTGCCATAGCGCCACCATCATTGTTAGCAGCTGCAATCATCGCTTCTGCCTGAGCGCCTGTTAAATGGGCAGCAGCCATACCTGGATCACGCATGACCGCATTGCGTTGTAGTTGTTTTATCATGGCTTCGTCTTCCTCAGAAGCCTTCAGGGTACTAATCCCAAATGACACAACAGCTAAACCACGTGTAGCAAGCCACTTTTCTGATAATACCTTATTGAGTGCGTCTGCTAACGCAACCGTATGTGCGGGTATTTCACTATAACGAACGCCACTTGCTGAAATTTGTGCAAAAGCTGGCTGTAATGCTGTCATTAATTCTGATTTTAACTGGCTATCAATGGCCTCTCGCGTAAATTCACGCTCTACATTTCCACATACATTTGTATAGAATAATAACGGATCAATGATTCTATAAGAATACTCACCATGGCAACGAATGGCAATGTCGATATCTAATCCGATATTACGATCAATAACTCGGAATGGAATTGGTGCAGGAGTGCCATATTTATTCCCAACAATCTCCTTTTTATTAAAATAATAAACTCGCTGATCTTTAGCAGGTTCCCCACCAAATGTAAAACGCTTGCCTATCTGTTTAAATGTTTCTATTATGCCTTGGGATAAATCTGAGCCGTACATAATCGAAGGTTCTGTTGATGTATCATAGACATATTCCCCAGCTTCTGAAGAAAACTCTACAACTTTCCCCTGTTCAACAATCATCATACATTGCCCTTCATTGACGGCAATAATGGAGCCATTGCTAATAATGTTGTCATTTCCTTTATTTGAACCTCGTTTAGAAGTGCGTTTAACACCCTTAGTTACTAGAACATCTGAGGATAATGCCTCACAATAAAAATACTCACGCCATTGATCCTCTAAAACACCTGTTAATGCCCCAACGCCTGCTTTCAATAAACCCATAAATATTCCCACCTTCACATTGATGTTTAGCTTATTTTAACATCTCTTAATATTATGTAATACGCAAAATCAGACAAATTGTTTCATTTTCTTACTTTCAACTAAAAAACGAGAAGCTCCTATGATATAAATCATCAGAACGTTCTCGTTACTTTTTCTGTATCAGGATAAGGCAGCTATTATAACAAGCACCCACGCAACAATAAATAACATGCCACCAATTGGCGTAATCGCACCTAGCTTTTTCACACCTGTCACGGCAAGCACATATAGACTACCAGAGAAGAATACAATCCCTGTAAACATTAAGTAGCCTGCCCAGGAAAGTAGACTAGAGCTTCCTAAAAATGCATCATTGGATAGAATGCCAAGGGCTAAAATCCCCAAAGCATGATACATCTGATATTGCACAGCCGTTTCCCAAACGGCTGCATAATGCGGCGAGGCAAACTTATCCTTGAGTGCATGTGCACCAAAAGCACCTAAAACAACACCAAGAGCTGCCAAAATAGCGCCTAAAGCTAGAAACATTTCCATCTATTGTTCTCCTATTTTGCCTCAAGGGCAATTTCTTTATATTTAGCATCCCAAGCAGGGTCAATCTTACTTAAAGATACCGGTCGCAATGAATCCTTATGCGCAAGAATATGTACGGATTGAGCTGTGGCTGCTACCGTGCCATCCTCATGTAAAATTTCATAGCCATACTTAGTTCGTAAACGATCATGCTTTTCTACCCAAGTGCGCACCGTCGCCACTTGTCCATAATGCATGGCTGCTTTATATGAAATCGATAAATCCATCACAGGCGATACATAGCCATCTTTTTCTAATGCAGCATACTCAAAGCCAGCATCACTTACAAGCTGGGTACGCCCAATTTCCATCCAAATGATGTAGTTCGCATGGTACACCACGCCCATCTGGTCTGTCTCTGCGTACCGTATTTCAATTTGTTTCTCACTCACAAACATTTTCTTCACCTCGTCCTACATTATAGCGTAAAAGTGTTGATTTGGTGGGGTTTTTGCTCTATTGATTAGAAAAGGTTAAAAAATTTAACTTTGCAAAAATTTGAAATTAGATTCAGAAATATATTTGGTAAAAAATGTTGGTTTCCGTTTTTACCCGTTGTACCCCCCCACTTAATTGGGGTACACTGGGGTACAACAATTTAAAAATAAAAGAGATACTGGGCAGGTGCTGTAAATCAGAAATGGTACCTATTTTTACACGAGAAAAATTTGATGTAAATGATTAAAACCAGGTACTCATTCGAGCGCCTGGTTATTTTTTAAAAATACCTCTGTAAAAAAAGATTACCCTTGCATCATTGCTTGGCTAGTCTTTAATCTTATTAAAATATCTTTTGAGTTTAGTTTTTAGTTATTAATACTTGATCAGCTTTAACCCATTCTGCACCTAAATTGTACCAACCGTCTTTAGCTGCATGTACTTTATAAGTTCCTGGTGCTAATTGGCGTTTAAATGATCCATTAGGAGAACTATACGTATGAATAGTAGTTGTAACAGTTGCATGGTGATTAGCAATAGTTCCATAAGCATTGTGGATATAGCCAGATCCAACATTATAGTATAGAGTTCCATCAGCTGCATATTCTCTTTGACCATACACTTTGTATTTTCCACCAGCTTCAAGTTGACCGATAATTTCATATCCAACATTTTTGAACACATTTGCTTTCTGAGTAATTGTAATCGTTGCCCAAGTTCCATCATAAGTATGGTAGCTAACTGTTGGCTTGTCCCCGTTTAAATAAGGCATAGGATCTTTCGCCTCCGATTGAGACACTCGTGCTTTTTCATATATTTCAAAGTGCACGTGTTGACCAGTTGAACTCCCACTGTTCCCCATAACACCAATTTTGTCACCTTGATTAATAGTTTGACCAACAGAGACACTAATAGATTGTAAATGAGCATAAAGTGTATCATATGTTTTCCCATCAATACTGTGTCGAACTATCACATAGTTTCCGTAACCGCCATTACATGTATTACCGATAGAGCCATTATTAGAACAACCACCAACGGCTTTGTTAATCACACCCGCAGCAGAAGCGTGTATAGGTACATTGGCGCTACTATTTGCAATGTCAACTCCATAATGCATTGAACCACTTCTCATGCCATAAAGGCTTGTATAAATACCTTCAGCTGGTTTTATAAATACCTGTTTCATCAAACATTCTCCTTTCAATCTTTAAACTATTACTTTTATATTTTTCAAGGATTAACCAAATATAAATACTAAAAAATAATACCGAGTTAATAGAATAAGCCCATTACCAATTAAGCTAATGGGCTTAAATTTTTTAATTTCTTTCTTCTATAACTTAGTGATTATTTTTGTATTAATTCAGTGTTGTTATACCACTGTTCATGGCTCCAGCTAAGCCTTGAAGGATACGTGATGCACCAGCTTCTGCTTTCACACCAGTATTAGTTGTAACAATGTTATATGGAAGTGCTGCTGAACCTGCATGGTTAGCAATTGCAGAAGTCAATTTACCAGAGGTTACTAAAGTGTGACCTCCATACCAAGCTGCAGTGTAAAGATAAGCTGTTACTGAAGCTGGGTCACCGTTTTGTTCTACGAGAATATTGTACTGTAAATTAGAGTTAGCAATATATTTTGCTTCAGGAATACTCTTAGAAGTGAAGTGTTGATAACCCGCTAAAGCATAACCAGACGTTGGAGCAGATGAACTACCCGGTTCTTTTGAACCACCAGGAGCTGCGTTTGGACTACCTTGCATAAAGTTAGGAAGACCAATTTCGAACGAACGACCTTCGTTTAAAATTTGAGTATTGTAGTAGTTCATGATTTCTGCTGCCGTTTGTTGACAAACATGAGAGCTTAAAGCTACCGCATTTTTAAATTGAGGAACTTGTGTAGTTAAACGTAGTTCAGCAATTCGGTAAGCACGAGCTGCTAGGTTAAGCCCCCAGATAACAAATGCGTTGTAACCAGAAGAAGGGAAGTATCCACGCATTTGGTCAATATTACCACCGTTATCACCAGCACGACCTGCACCAATGTTAACACAAAGTTCAGTTAAACCATTGTTTACACGAGAGTTACTGTAATTTGCACGTAAACGAGCACACATATTTGTGAACCAAGCACTTAAATCAGAATAAATTGCATTACCTGCACCATTAATAGCAGCATTGATAAAGTGAACTGCTCCTAAACCAAGGATTGTACCATTAAGTGCCGTAGTAGAATGCTTAGTCCCAGCTAATAAACCAACACTAACTGTTACTCCTTTACCATTTGGCTGATTTACATTTTTGTAACCAGCTTCACCAGTGATACGAGTGTAGAAGTTGCTAACATAACTAGTAAGTAATGATTTAAGTTCAGTTTGAGTTACTGGGTTAGAAGAACTAGCTTGTGTATATGAAACCATATTAGCATCTTTTGCTAAAGCTAATGCTGCATAAGCTCCTAAAGCTAAAATTGGATTTTCTGGACCAATATTGTTTGGGTTAGCTGGATTAATAAATGATTTATAGTTGATTAAAATCCGGTGAATACGAGTCAAGATTTGACCACGAACTGTCGCAGAAGATGCATTAGAGTAAAGTGATGTCAAGAATAGCAATTGACTTCCAGCACGTTGACGTGTAACTCCTGCTGATTTCTTTAATGTACCAAAAATATCATGGAAGTTAGTTTTTGATCCTGAATCTGCTGCCAAACGTACTGCACCATCTCCCATAAGGTTAGTAAAGATTTTTTCTGCTTCTGTTTTGACTGTAAATGTCAAAGAAATCATCCCCTTTATATTTTATAGAAAGCTCCCTTCAATAAGAACATTTGTTCTTGTTTACATTATAGAACAGATGTTCTTGTTTTTCAAGGGAATATATTTATTTTAAGGAAAATAAATGAAATATTTATTAACCTTTTATACTAGTACTAGTATAATTAAAGTATAGAAAGGATGTGAACAAAGTAGATTATGATAAGGTTTTAGCTTATTTAGTCGCAGTCGCTACTGTAATTAATTTGCTGAAAGGCTCAGTAAAAAATATTCAAGGCATGCGAACAGGCAAGCAAAATAAAAAGCGACGCCCCTCTACCAAGAGGAAACGTCGCAAATACCCAAAGCGAAGGAGGTTAGCCACTCCTTCCCTATAATCTTATCATATCCATTGTATTATGAAAAATATCGGATATGTAGTAGCTTTTGCATTTGCTATTTACGCTTTGATTAATATGGTGAATTGGAAACAACCAGGCTTCTTCGATGTATCTATGATTATTATTTACTCTTTTTGTTTAATCTTAGTGATATTAAATATCATAGTATATTTTAAAAAAAGGAAGGATTAAAATGGAGAAGAATTTTCAGACTGAAGCTAATAAACGTTGGCAAGAGAAGAATAAAGAGCGTGCAAAATACATTAGCGCACGATCAAGAGCGCGTAGCTTTATTAAAAACCACGCTTTAGAGGAAGATTTAGAGGAGTTTATGGAATTGACTCTAGAACGCAAACAAATATTAAATAAAATGAAAATAGACCAAGACGGCATGTAGCTGTGAAGTGAACCCTTAAAGTTAGAGTTTTATTTATGCAGCTAATCGGCTGGCATAAGCTCGGTATTTTACCGGACCCATGCCGGCCAATTTTTGTTTAATTCGATCGTTATTATAGTAATCCATATACTTTTCTATTTTCTTCTTTAACTTTTCATTCATGATTTCCTCCTTGCCCAATTTAGTTATCCATAAGAATCCCTAAACTGTTCAAAAGTGTATTTGTTCTCGTTCTTTATAGCGTCTGGGAGAAAAAAGACAAAATAAAAAGCCACTCAAAATGAATGGCTCAATCCAAGCTTAGTATTTAAATTCTTGCACTAAAAGTTATTACTTATCTTGCCAACAATTTTGTTAGTGGCACTACGATTTATTGTAATCGCTCTAAATCCTGATATTCTTTCATATAAGGACCATCTTCTGCAACAAATGAATGATACAATGCCTTTACTGCGAAATTTTTCTCTAAACCCATTTCAGATTTTAGCTTTTTTAATTCATCATGCAATGTTCGATGTTCATTTATAAGCTTTAGCATAATTGTCTTATTATATTTCATTACATCCGTCCTTTTTGTTTACAACATGAATGCTATAATACACTATTTTCACTTATAATCGCAAGAACAGCCTTGAACACCCCCACCTCCATCGACCTTTGTTTGTTTTGGAATGGTTACATCAAGTTTCTTTATATAATAAAAACACCTCATATGAGATGTTTAGTTGCTTCAGTCTAGTAAATTGTATAAATTCTTCATAAATCTATATTACTGTCCTAAAACCTCCTGGATAGATTGTTCCAAAATATCCATTGCCAGTTCTAATTCATGTTCATTAATGATAAGTGGTGGAGTGAGAGTAAGCACATTTCCTTGGGATACTTTAAAGCTTAATCCCTTTTCCATACATTTATACATTACTTGCTCTGCTTCAGATATAGCTTTTTCTTTCGAATTCCGGTTTAATACTAATTCTACTCCGTATAAAAGACCGATTCCTCGAACATCACCTATAATTTCATATTTTTCTTGCATCTTTTTAAGACGTATTCTCATATAATTTCCTAATTGATTAGCCTTATCAATTAATTTAAAATCCTCGATATAATTAAGAGTAGCCAATGCTGCTGCACAACCTAATGAACTTTTTTCATGAGTGTAATGACCGAGTGCAATATCTTGGGCAACATCAAGTTCTCCTTTTACGAGCATCGCTGCCATTGGAAATACGCCTCCACCCAATCCTTTTCCCAATAAAACAATATCTGGCATAACTCCAAAATTTTCGAAAGTGAACATTTTACCTGTTCGACCTAAAGCTGTTGGAATTTCATCAAAAATCAATAATATATTGTTCCTATCACAAATATTACGTAAACGTTGATAGTACTCTTTTGGTGGGATATGCACGTCTGTACAACGAACAGGCTCTAAAATAATTGCACCGATTTCATTTTCTCTTTCAAGTACATATTCTAAATAATCAAGGGATTTAAATCTACCATTGTCATCATCAAACAAACCACGATATGAATTGTAAGGAGCTATATGCAGACTCCCTGGCATTAAAGGACCCATACCGTTACGGAAAAGTGCTTCTCCTCCAACTGAAATAGCGTCTAAAGATGCACCATGAAATGAATCCCACATAGATATAGTTTTAAATTTACCTGTTACCTTTCTAACAAGTTTTAAAGCCATTCCAACAGCTGAAGTTCCCCCAGGAGTCAACAGTACTTTATTTAAACTTTCTGGTGCAATGTCAACTAATTTTTTTGCCAACTGGATCGCAACTTTATTTGTATAACGTCTTGGTGAGAATGGAAGAATATCCAACTGCTCTTTTACTGCTTGAATAACATACTCATTACCATAACCTATTTGATGAACATTATTTCCGTGAAAATCCATATACTTTCTTCCATCTATATCCTCTATGTAAATTCCATAGCTTTTTTCAATAATATTTAAACAAGGAGTAGAAAGAGATTGATGTAAATAATACTTGGAATCATCGTTTAAAAGCTCAAATGATTCTTTGCTCAAGTGTTTTCCTTGCCATAAAGAACGAGTTTTTGTTAAATTAATGTCCCCCTCTGTTCTTAAAACTTCAATGTTTTTTTCCATTATTTCTTCTCCTCTCATTGTAGGTAATTAATTCTTTTATCTAAACAAAATAACATGTGTTTTTTAATTAGTTATTAATATTTTGTAAATCTTTTCACCTAATCACATTTAAACGTAGTTGTTATGAATCAATAATAATAACCTACGCTCATAGAACACTGACGAATCAAAGGGGAGGAAACTTTGCTCCGAAGGATGTTTTGATAATAATTTGTTTAACGATTTTTTCTCTAACAATAAATTGTGTTTTACTTTTAAATGGAAAAAAATTTTGTCGAAATCTCCAAATGCGAAAGTAAAGCTGCATGAGCATTTACTTCAACTTTAATCATTGGTATATGTTTGCTCTCAAAACCACACCAAACTCTGCCCTCTCGACTCGAAGTGTTTTGGCTGTTTGACGCAGTTTTCAAAGCAAAAGAAAAAAGCATCATAAAGCTTTTACAGCTATTACAATGCTTTTTATAGTTCTTGTTTAGACAGGAATAAGTAAAAGTAGATTTGCACCTTGTATGGTAATTTTCGTGGTATCTAGTTTATGCCCGATCTTGCTGAGCTTCAGCGCCCTCTACAAAGAGCCATTAGCTACACCACTACATTCTATTCCGCCACTACTCCTTTACATCAGCCTTACTCCTACCGAACCTACCTCCGAGTTTACAATACAAACTTTAAATCACAAACTATCGTTCATGTTTTACATTTGTTCCTTTTGTTTCTTTTCCCTTGTTGAATTGAGTACCTATTAGTTCAATGAAAACCATGTAGATTGAATCATTTATTACCACGTTGCTTTAGTATTACATTTTCAACATATTGGCTGAATTTCTCCTCTGCATCGGAATAACATTTGACACTAAAGAGCAAAGGGTCCATAGGGTATTTAATTTTTTTTTGATTGGGAGAATCAAAATTATCATATTCCACTTTCGTAGAATAATCTTCAAAATAAATGTCCCACATTCCTTGTTCATTTTTATACCCAATAGCTTCAATATAATCATCATTTTCTTCGTCATAATAAGTGATATGCCAATGACGACCTTTTAAATGCTCCTTTATTTCTTCAGCATACGGTTCAAATGATGTCTCTATCTCCACTAATTCCATTCCTTCGGAAAGGTCATCTCTATTTAGATAGGAAGGTTCAGGAAGCTCTTCATTGTCATAAAGAATTCCAGCCAAAGTGTAAGCTAAATCCTTTTTGGCATCTTGTATTGCTTTGTGTCTAGTTTCTCTTCTTGTTAATGGATATTCCCATCCATTTTCAAGAAACAGAGTAGGGAAATAAACACAAAATATTCCTTCATCATCTTGCTGTATGAAAGCTGGATAAATTAATCTATCGAGATTTACCATAGCTACACATCCTTTAATTACTCTATTTCTTTATAATAAATTATTTTAGGAAAATTGTAATGATCAAATCTCAACTGAAACGCTGCATTATTTTGAAGCAAAAATGTCCCAAAGCGTCGTTGGTAAACATTTCTTAAGAGCTTGTTATTCAACAATCTGGACCTTAATTGAAAACGAGCGCTGTTCTTTGTTATAGAATCGCGCACGATTGAGAAACAACTTTATTGTTACTCAATAAAATCCACCTTTCAATAAAGAGGAAGCAAAAGGGTTATCAGGCAATTACAAACCCTATGACGAGTAAACAATAAATACTAGGAACTCAATTTTATATGAGCGCCTGATTATTTTTGTTGAACTTATCAATGCAATTCTTAACATTCAAGAGAATGCGATTTCTCCAGATAGTGTACCTTGCAAGGGCTTTGGCTCTAGCCACGCCACTTTTGGTTCTGGTTACAATTTGATTAGCGATTTTAGCTGTTATGAAGTAGCTATATTTTGAATATATTGTTACGAAATTGCCATAAAATAATTTATATGTAAATGATATACTTTTTTTGTAAGTACTAATTATATAGGAGAGAGGGATTTTGCTATGTCCGAAAGCAAGCAATTTATTAAGGATATAAATGAAAATAATGTGAAATTTTCCGTAATAATACCCGCTCACAACGAAGAAAAGTACATCGGGGGATGCCTAGAATCAATCGTCAAAGCTGCACAACTTTATAAAGATCAAGTAGAAGTGATTGTTGTGCTTAATCGTTGTACAGATAGAACAGAGGAAATTGCAAAGTCATACAATTGTGTAACATTGATTAATGAAGATAAAAATTTATCCAAAATTAGAAATGCAGGAGCAGCACTAGCAAAAGGAGAAATTCTAATTACAATTGATGCAGATACTCGAATGACTGAACACTTGTTATCAGAAGCTGAAAAGCATCTAGCATCTAATCAATATATTGGAGGCGGCGTAAACGGAAATTTTGAAAGAATTTCGCTTGGAATCATTGTTTCTACCTTTCTCTTGATTGTTCCCTTATTGTTTAAATATGGTTTGATTTCTGTAGGGATTTTTTGGTGCTATCGAAAGGACTTTCAAGCAATAAAAGGTTTTAATGAGAAGATGCTGATGGCTGAAGATGCTGATTTTGCAAAACGATTAAAACAATTGGGTAAAACAAATGGTAAAAAATACGGAACAATAAAAAATGGTATGATTACTTCTTGCAGGCGCTTTGACCATTATGGGGACTGGATTTTACTTAAACGACCTAGTATGATTTTAGCTTATCTAAAAGGCAATAATCATAAGGCTGCAAATGAAGCCTATTACGACGATCAAGCAAGATGATAATGAGTAAACTCAATTGTGTTATATTAAAACAGATAACTAGCATTGGTGTGAAAATGAAAAGAACATCTTAAATTGAAAAAGCTTAAGGAACTGTTTAGTGTCAATAAGTTGTTCCATCTATGGGCCAATTAATTGAATAGCACTTACTAAATTACAGTAAGATATTGAATATAATTACTTGTTTTTTGTACTTTTAAGGAGGCGTTGTCGATGAGAAATTATTTATACTTGATTGGGCGAAAAAACAAGGGGATAACGTTTCAATAGCCCATAAACTACGTGATTCCCCTTCAAAGGGAGCGTACCAGATTGAAGAAAATTTATTTAAAGCCTATTGATAAAAGTAATTGGGAAGAAGCAATTAGATTATCTGTTAAAGAAGAACAACAAACATTTATTGCATCCAATCTTTATTCTATTGCAGAAGTTCAATTTCTAGATAATTTCTATGCAAAAGGTATTTATCTTGAAAATAAAATGATAGGATTTACTATGTTTGGAATAGACCCTGATGACCATAATTATTGGATTTATAGACTTATGATTGATGAAGAATTTCAAGGTAAAGGTATAGGTAAACAAGCAATATATCAGGTTATTGAAGAGATAAGACGAAATAATACTGCAAACGTTTCTTTAATAATGATTGGATATGATCCTGAAAATCTTACTGCAAAATTTGTATATAAAAAGGTAGGATTTATTGAGACTGAATTATCATCTTGGGGTGAACAATTAGCTAAGTATTCCTTGTAAGCACTTGATTTTACCACAATGAATATTTAGACATTAAATTAAAGGATCAGGTTGTTGAGTAACATAAATAGGAAATGATTAAACTTTTTATAAAAAAATGAACCAATTTAATTATTAAGAGCGTGTTTTGATCAATTTTTTACAAAACACGTTCTTTTTTATGTTGCTTCTTCATTTAAACTGCCTGCTAGTTTAGTATAAACTTTCAAAATTCAGTAACATTATATATACTAATATATGTTTTACGTTCCTCTACAATCTGGCCCGAATGTTGAACATATGTTATTAAAAAGAAATAACTCCTTGGCTCCTTCATCATCTGACTCAAAATTTTATTTCTTACTCTAAAAATTGTCGTACTAGATAATCTCATTTGCTTTCCAATTGCACGCATGCTATTCCCATCTAGTAATCTATGAAAGACTTCAACCTCTCTATCCCCTTCCACAAATGGAATGCGGTTCTGCACCTCTGCAATCTTATGCTCATATTCCTTAATCCGATAATTTAGTGAATATACACGACGTTCTACTTCTTCTACCTTCGCTACCAGCTGCCGTGCTTCCTCCATCATTTCAACCATCCATCAATAATTCTCAATCCACTGAAGTAAATTCTCTTTTGCCCTTTAACATAGGTTAGCCCCCCTAAGTTGAGTTATATTTACTTATCTGACTAACCTAGAAAGGCATAAACCAATTCGAGCTGTAGCGTCTATAAACGCTACTGCTTTTTCTTTTACTTATTTTTGAACAGTTTTTTCAGTCACTATCGGCTCACCAACCTTATGATAAAAGTTTTTAAGTGTTTTTAAGTGCACACTTTCCTCAAAATGTTCAGTAATTCATATCAGCAATATAATTTGTTCCATTAAACAACCTATTGTATAATATAATTAACAAATATTAGGGGGTTCCGGAATGAGTTTATTCGTTGCTTCTACCTTTGCAATGATTGCTTTAATCATTGCTTTACTTAATGACATGAAGATTAAGAAATTAGAGAAACGTATCGAAGAACTTGAAAAAAGCAAATCGAATTAAACACTACTATCTTATAGATGGGAATCCCATCTTTTACTGAACAATTTCTTTCTAGTGATCATTAACCAATTGAGTTCAATGCTCCTTGTATCTGCGTTTTCGCATAGCCAATCATTGTTTTAAGGTTTTCCAATTCCCTTTCAACTTTCAGGCGGTTACCCTTTTCATTTTCATACATTTCAAGTACTTATTCTTTTGTATTTTCCTGCTTGCCCAATTTAGTGATCTGTAATAATTCCTAAACTGTTCAAAAGTGTATTTCTTATCGTTCTTTATAGCGTCTGCCAGTAAAAAGACAGAATAAAAAGCCACTCAAAATGAATGGCTCAATCACAAGCTTAGTATTCAATTCTTGCACTAAAAATTATTATTCATCTTGCCAACAATTTTGTTAGTGGCACTACGATTTATTATAATCGCTCTAAATCCTGATATTCTTTCATATAAGGACCATCTTCTGCAACGAACGAATGATACAATGCCTTTACTGCGAAATTTTTCTCTAAACCCATTTCAGTTTTTAGTTTTTTTAATTCATCATGCAATGCTCGATGTTCATTTATAAGCTTTAGCATTATTGTCTTATTATATTTCATTACATCCGTCCTTTTTGTTTACAACATGAAAGCTATAATACACTATTTTCACTTATAATCGCAAGAACAGCCTTGAAAGAAGCAACAGATGATCATTTATATATGGGTCTTACTACACCTCACCATTAAATTTTTTCTTCTACTCGGGTAACAACAATTCCTTTCTTTCTAGTCCATCAGAGAAGAATACCATTAAAAAAGTCAGATCGTAATCCCGTGTTATAAGTAGGTAAGCTGAAAGAGAGACAGTAATGATAGCAAAAACAATTTGTAAAATGTTAAGCATAATATTCCACTCCTCTTTAAATATCATATAACAAAAAAGAAGTTATGGAAATGATTGTAAATATTTAAGCTTTAAATTTATTAAGATACCTAATCTCTTAAAAAATATGGACCGAATGTGTATGTCTTGCCTCGCACATTTGTGAGGCGCAGGTCGGTCTTCGTTCTGTCTTTCCCTAATATTTAGATTTTTAATTGAAGTTCAATCATTCACATATTAAGACACTTCTTTGCAAATCATTAATAAATTTCCATCAAGATCTTTAAACACAAAATAAAAATTGTCCTGAATCTTTGTAACAAGCTCAACATTATTTTCTTTCATAAATTGATAAGCAGCTTCAATATCATCGGTTAAAAGCTGAATTGATGGAACTTGGAAAGTGGAAATATCACCATCATCTTTTCTCCACTTTGGCATGGAATCTAAAATTAATCCAGCTGTACCTTTCATGGGTGCCACGAATAAATGTCCAAAATATTCTTCTCCCCCTTCCAAACCAAGTATTTTTCTGTACCATTCTTTTGCTTTCTCTAGGTTACGAACTGGAACAAACACACCGCCGATTTGGTTTTTAATTGGTGTTCTATAGTCAGGTGTAGTCACAATACTTCCTCCTTTAATAATTTATTTACACTTTGGAATTCTACTTTTTCAATTCAACGTTATTTTCTACTATTCCTTCTTGCACTAACCTACCCGATTAATTAAAAGAACATTACTTTTAGAATAAACATAAAAGGGCAGCCTAAGACTACTTCATCATTTGTTCCAATATGTTGTTTCTTGCCCTAAATATCGTTTTACTGGATAATTTCATGTGCTTACCAATTGTTCGCAAGCTATCTCCATCAAGTAATCTATGAAGCACATCAACTTCTCTAATACCTTGTACTACAGAATACGATGTTGAACCTCTGCAATTTTTTGCTCATATCCCTTAATTCGATAATTAAGGGAATACACTCGGCATTGTACTGCTGTATACACTGGATCACTGATTCCACCACTAGCTTTTGGTAATGTTGCCTCAATCCCATACATAGCCGTTTTCACCCCAATGTAACTATTGTTATTTACCTTTGCTACTGGCTGCTTTGCTTCCTCGATTGTTCCACTATCCAACGATAATTTACAATCCACTGAAGTAAATCCTCTTTCTTAACTTTGTCATAATTACTTATCTGAATAGCCTAAAAGGGCATAAACCAATTTGAGCTGTGGCGAGTGATGACGCTGTGCTTTTTTTAGTTACTGTGTAATATGTTCATATTGTGCAGTTGTTTGTTGTATTCGTGTAAAATATTTCAGGTTTTTTATGCTATAATTTACATACATTACATAAAGAGGTGATATTATGGAAAATAATAAATTAGTTTGTAAGACTTGTGGTAAGGATTCCTTTATAAGCGGTCAAGTTGGTGGTAATAGTAGTTCGGGTAATATAAGACCGATTGGTTCAAAAATGGCTTTTGGTTCACCAATTCTTATGACTTTTTGCAAAAACTGCGGAGAGATTGCATCACTCAAAGTTGCTAATCCTAAAAAATTCACATAAAACTTCTGTTTAGGGTCACTTCCAACCTAGTGACCCTTTTTCGTTTCTTTCTTTTCAACTAATCTCTGCTACGGTTTTATCAATCTTTTCTGGCAATTTCTTCTTTACTTACATAGTCAATACTCCGTTGAACGTAACAATGTTCACTTTTGAATTTTTCATTTCTATGACGAACAATTTCAATTGCTTCGTCCAGTAATTCATCATCCATCGCTGGCAAATGCATCTTTTGAATATAAATTGACTAATACTACCGCAATCAAGAATTTCACCTTTTTTCTTTCTGCACAAATTCTTTCTAATTCGAAGTGATTTCGCATTTCTTACACTTAAATTCCTCAATTTCATATCCATCTGCAAGCACAATAATATCGCCTGTAACCACCACTTTTCCCCCCACTTCTTACACTTTTTAATTTGATTTACTCCTTCACATTTTCTTTCATATATTCACAGCATATCGACTGCTGCTAGCACACATTTCTGGTAAATTCCCTCATACAACAGCCTCTGGCAAGTCAGGAGGCACACACACTATTTCCGACACGCTTTATTTGCTCCTTTTTCGGTATTTAGACCCGTTTGCGTAATTTCTGAAATTATAGTTACTTGGGAATCCTTGTCCAGCATATTATTCAAGTTGCTCTAACTGCCTTAATCCCATATCAATTACTTTTTTTCTCTTATTACTAGGGTCGCAAGTGCAAACCGATCTCTAGTAGCCAACATAATCACACGTGACTTCACGGCAATTGCCGAAAATATTCAACTTTTAACCAAACTCTGCCCTGTCAACTCATAGTGTTTTGGCTGTTTGGTGCAGTTTTCGAAGCAAAAGAAAAAGCCTCCATCCTAAGATGAAAGCTTAAATATTATGGTAATCCTATTGTGGAGAGCTCACTTGCAACTCGCGATAGAGCGACACCACGTTATTTTGGATGTAGGTCGGTCGTTGGTCTGTTTTTCCCTAACATTGAGGTTATTGTAAATACCAAAGGACCTACCTCCGAGTTTACATCCTATTTTTCTTATTACAAAACATGCTGCAAGTTTTACATTCGTTCTAAACATTTTATTAAAGCACTCATTTATAACAATTGTGCCTATCTTTTTGAATCCCACATTTAATCCTCTAAATAATCAAATTTTCTCGCGTGTTCTACTTCCTGAATGGAAACTTGGCGTGTTAGTTCATCTGTTTCAGAGATATGGTATGAATCCCATTCGTCATTAACGGCAATTTCTTCAGGGTCCTCATATAATTCATCATAATCTTCAAAATCCCCTTCAAAATCGGAAGGTGTTTCAGAAGTTCCATATTTCGCTACAACTTGAAACATATCTTCATAATCATGAATATCATCCTTGTCATCTCGGCCAGCAAAAGAATTGTCTACTGGAGGAAGCATCACTTGCTCTTCAACTGGTCGATCTGTTGGAACGTCTTTTGCAGTATGTTCAATACAAAAAGAGGTATAAGGCAGTGCCACCAATCGATCATATGGGATATCTTGTTGACAAACTTCACATACGCCATAGGTACCATCCTCAATCTTTTGTAAGGCCGTATTTACTTTTGCTAACTCATCATTGTCATGGACCTTTAACGCCATATCTTTTTCACGCTCGTATAATTCGGTACCCAGATCTGCTGGATGATTATCGACTGTTGACAACTCATCAACTGAATCCCGTAAACTATCTCGTTCTAAATATTCATCATCTGTATCCATTCTTCGTTGGAGCGAGTGTTTTTGCTCAATTAACATATTTTTTAGCTTTGATATCTTCTTCTCATTTAGCATTGTCATCACATCCTTTTCATTATTATGAACGAATTTGATTGAATTATTTGTTTTAAAGATATCCTCATTCCAGCATGTTTTCTTTGCCCTTTTAGATTGTCCTAAAAGTTATGGCCTTCGAATAAAATGCAATTACATTTGATAATTGGAGGCTATTTTATGGGATCTATATTTACCTTTATCTTTTTAGGCATATCAATGGCTGCAACAATTGGTCCTGTTAAGACTGTTCTATTAAATACAGGTTTAAAAAATGGGTTTTTTCATGCATGGTTTTTTAGTCTGGGTGCCATAGCGACTGACATTATCTATATGTTTATCGTATATTTTGGAATTGGCCAATTTATCAATTCCATCTGGTTGAAAACAATCCTTTGGTCCTTTGGCTGTTTTGTTCTTTTATACACCGGTATCGAAAATTTACTGTCTCTACATAAAATTGAGATGGATTCGAAAACAGGGAAAAGAACACGACTGAGACAATCCCTCATGACTGGATTTTTCATGTCTTTTTTGAATCCGCTAACCATCCTTTTCTGGCTAGGAATATACGGCTCCATACTCGCAAAAACAGCTGGTATCTCAACAGGGTATGAAATCATTTTGGTAAGTATCGCCATTTTGATGGGCATTATTCTTGTAGATTTTATTTATGCCTTTTTATCCAGTGTCGCTCGAAAATTATTATCTACACAGCTTTTGAAAACGGTCTCTTTTATCTCAGCCTTATTAATGATTGGTTTCGGGATCTACTTTGGGAAGCAGGCTTACCAAGTCTTATTCCAATAAACCCACCAACAGCGCATAAAATAAACACGAAAGGAAACCATACCTTTCAAAGAATATTAGTCGAGGTGTGGTAATGGACCAAGAGAAGGTTAATGTAAGTGTCTGGTGTATTGTAAGTTTGACTTCAATTCCGCTCATCATGACACTTGGAAATTCAATGCTTATTCCCGTGCTCCCTATTCTGGAGGATAAGGTAGGGATCACATCATTTCAGTCAAGCATGATCATAACAAGCTATTCAGTCGCAGCTATTTTTCTGATCCCAGTAGCTGGCTATTTATCAGACCGCTTCGGCAGAAGAATAGTCATATTACCAAGCTTAATTTTAGCTTTAATCGGTGGTCTGATTGCTGGATTTGCTTCCTGGAAAATGGATGACCCATACGCAATGATTATCGCCGGAAGAATTATTCAGGGAATTGGGGCCGCTGGTGCAATGCCGATCGTATTGCCTCTTGTAGGTGACCTTTACCAGGATGATGATGAAAAAATAAGTTCTACATTAGGGATAATTGAAACGTCTAACACGTTTGGGAAAGTGTTAAGTCCCATTTTAGGATCAATATTTGCTGCATTTTTATGGTTCCTGCCCTTCTTTTCTATTTCAGCGCTTAGTCTGATTTCGATTGCACTTATTTTTTTCTTTGTTAAAGCGCCTAAAGATGATGATGAACCATTGAAGCTCAAAGAGTTTTTACGTAATACAAAAAAAGTTTTCAAGGAGGAAGGAAAATGGCTATATACCGTATTCCTTAACGGGGTCCTTGTGATGCTCATATTATTTAGTATGCTATTTTTCTTGTCAGAAAACCTCGAAAAAGTTCATGATATAAGAGGGATTAAAAAAGGGTTTGTCCTTGCCATCCCACTTTTATTACTTTGTATAGCTTCATTTATATCTGGTCGAAAAATTAAAGGAAACTTAGGTAGGATTAAAAAAATAATCATTGCCTCCTTGATTGCCATGTCTGTTAGTATTATCTTTGTTGGGTTTACAAGCAAAAAACTGATTCTTTTATTAGTCGTCACGAGTGTAGTGGGGATTGCTATTGGTGCACTATTGCCTGCACTTGACACAATTATTACTGACAATATTAGAAAAGAGTTAAGGGGAACCGTATCCTCTTTTTATAGCTCAGCACGATTTATAGGCGTTGCAGCAGGCCCTCCTGTTATGTCACTTGTCATGAAAAATTATCTCAATGCCAGCTATATTACGGCAGGTGTATTAGGATTTATTCTTTTGTTTGTTGTCTTGAAATTTATCAAAGTAGAAGATATTGAAAAAAACAATGAAATGGCATAAAAAATAAGGACCTGACAGATTTTTAGACTGTAAGACCTTATTTGAAAGTACTTAATTTTATCCAGATCTCATACTAAATAAATTAATTCCTCTTAAAAATACTCTTATTAGAAGTAGTCACTCGGCTACTTCATCATTTGTTGTCATACTGGATAATTTCATGAGGTTTCCAATAGCATGTATGCTATCGCATCAAGCAATCTATGAACTACTTCAACCTCTCTATCCCCATGCATATCCGAAATTGTAAATCTATCTCCCCTTATCAAGACCTAAATTGAGAAAAGTCAAATAAATTAAAGGGTAAAACATATTTTATATGACTAATATGTTATGCCCTTTCTTGTTCAACTTAAGCACTCCGTTAGTTTAATAAGAACAGCGCCGCTTCTTCCACAATCGCAGCCATTGTTGAATAAGGGGTAGCGAAAAATATAACTTGCGAAATTACTATGTCTATTTTATAGTTGAAGTAATATTTTATTAAAGGGTGAACTTTTTGTTACTGTAGAATTCTAATCTAAATCAACGTTATAGCTAAATTTTGTTGAACAAAACCACCTTATATGGGTGTTATTTGTTGTGCAAAAAAAAAGCAAGATTAGAATTAGTAGGCTATTATAAACCTTTAGCGCGACTAATTTTAGTCGCGCTTTTTCTGTTCGTTGATTTAGACAATTTTAATTTTTTACTTATTAAAATTGAGAGGACGAATCTACAATGCAAAAACTATTACAACAAATTACAGCTGATATGCAGCTTGAAGAACATTACCATACATTAGAGAAAGCTCTACTTACTTTATATTTCCATAATAATTGTACAACTAAATCTTTAGCTTATATGACAGCCTTACCAATACCTATCGTTTCAGCTATGAAGAAAGAATTTGCCAAACAAGGTTGGGGTAAACATAGCTTAACGAAAAAAGGCCAGCTAGCCGTTATGCAATATTTCCAACTCTCAGGTGCCGATGCTGAACTCTACCTACAATTAACGACAGATGATGCATTTCGAATAGAATGGATTTCACAAAATATAAGCGAAATAAGCACTATTTATGAGGCTAGACCTATAGCTGACGTGACAATTGATCAAGCAAAATGTACAGTTGAGACTGCCTTAAAACGTGCATTGCTGGCACTAGACTATACGATGCTACTCAATAAGCGTATTTTGTGTTTAGGCGATGATGATTTCATCAGTATTGCATTAGCATTTTTAATAAAGAAAATCGCTCCACACTCTGCAACTAAAATTGTTGTATTAGATATTGATAGACGAATTTTAAGTACTATTAGTAAAATAGCTAAAGACTATGAGCTTTCGATTACAACAGATTATTATAACGTTCATGAGCCTTTGCCCGAAACATATGCTGACCAGTTTGATTGCGTTTATACAGATACACCGTATACCTTGATTGGCGCACAGCTCTTTTTATCACGTGCAATTAATGCACTAAAGCCAGAAGCAATGCGGCATGTGTTTTTTTCCTATGCCAAACGTAGCTATCAAAAGCATTGGGAGCTACAGCAAAGCTTATATGCTATGGGCTTTGTGATTAATAATATTCATTACGACATAAACAACTATGAAGGTGCGCAGATTTTAGGTGCTACAAGTCAATTATTCGTATTACAAACTACAGAGCAAATGATTCCTTATATTCCTAATCAGCGTAAATTTACGCGACCAATTTACACAGGAGAGGTTGAGAAGAAATCTGTTGTTTATCAGTGTAATCATTGTAAGAACTCCCATACAGTAGGCACTGGCAACAAATACACTACGATTACACAGCTTCAATCCAGTGGTTGTCCAAATTGCAAAAATAACAAGTTTTCACAAATTAAGCGAACAGTAAAAAAATCACAATCCCAGCACGCATTAGGGCATCATATTTTATTAGAGTTGCATGATTGCAATGATGCATTGCTCAATGACGTACAACACATTAAAAAGATTATGTGTCAAGCTGCCCATAAAGCAAAAGCAACAATTGTGACCGAACATTTCCATCATTTTTCACCTTACGGGGTTAGCGGTGTAGTCATTATACAAGAATCACATTTAACGATTCATACGTGGCCAGAGTACGGCTATGCTGCAATAGATGTCTTCACTTGTAACAGTAAATTAGCGCTACAAGAGGCTGTACAATATATTACTGATCAATTTAATGCAGGAAATACCACACAACATTACGTAAATCGAGGTAAATAGATTACCCCAATTAGTATATGTATTGTTACTTTTTTCGACAAAGAAAATGGCTTGATTCACTAAAAGAATCAAGCCATTTTAATTTATTTCAGTATTCAAATCTTCAACAAAAGCCATCATTAGTTGCACAAGGATATACTTATTCTTCTTCAACTTTAAGATTTTTATAAAAGCTATCAACTATTGGATAAATATCAGGCTCTGTATAGGAGTAAAAATTAGTTACTTCATTTTCAGTAAATATAAAAGTTCATTTGTTCATCTTCATAAAGGGTAATAGCATAAAGGAATCCAGCTCTATCTTCTTGATTTTCTTCAGGTATAAACTGTACATCCTTTATTCCACAATATGGCCCTTACTTTATATTATTTGAATTCAAATACCTGACCGCATTTTATTGATTTTTTTCAACTTTTTAATTCAACAATTGCAATTGTTTTTTTATATAACGACAGATAGAATGGCTCTCACAAATATCAATCCCAGTAGATAAATGTGATCCCTGTTGTTCAAGTTCTCGTCTTAACATTATTTTTAACCACACAGATTGTAAGTTTTTATTTTACAGTTATTACACCTCCTTTGCTAATTAATTCTAATTTGTTTGAGGCTTCTCCAATCTTGTGACCATCTAAATAATGATTTAACACAACGAACCCTATATCTTAAGCTAGAAGGCTTTAAGTGGTCTCCTGAAAGTAATAAATATTCTTTTAATCTATCTATATTAATTTCGTTCATATCAATATCACCAAAAATCGTAATAATAGATTGTATTGAAAACAATATGTTTATAATGTAAGCGATGAATATCCCTCGATTTTTTTATCCTGTTGGTCCATGCTTCGGATGATAACATGTGTCTTTCACTCTCCCATCTATAAATCTATTAATTCTAAATTCTATTATGTTCAATGAAAGATTTTTTCATACAAGGATATTCAACAACCTAAAAAATAGTGATAATTTTGAACTCTAATTAATATAAAAGGCACTTTCCATGTTTCTAGGAAAGCACCATTTAATGGACTAACTAAAATATGGGCTTATTCCTAAAATCGCTTATAGCTTGTTGAAATAAATCACTCCGTTAGCCATCCACGTCGGGTAAAATCGACGCTTCATCACATAAAATGAAAGATTACTCCGTTTTTTTTATGGGAATTGAAGAGCTTAGATTAAACAGCTGAACCTCATAGATCCTGAAAAAACTTCAAATTTGCTAACAGAGGTAAATTATATAGCCTTTTCCCATAAAATCATTTAATATCGAGAGGCTAAATTACACCATCATCCCTAATTATTACCATCGTTTTTTATTTAGCTGCCATTTCCCTGAAATGGCAGCTAGCATCAACCATGGCTCTATTACCATATTGATTAGAATATGGGCTACAATTGGTGCAAAGGTGCTCCTTCCAGTATAAATATAGAGCATCGCAAGTAGACAACCTAAGATTGTCGTTGAAAGAATTGCTGGAAGCGCAATTTTCATCTCTCCTCGCAATAACACCCATGTGCCATGAGCAATTCCAAACGCAATTCCTGAGATTGTTACTTGTGAAAGATTTGAAAATCCAATAGATAATACATACTCCATGAGCAAATGTCTAAATACGACTTCTTCTACTATCCCACTTACAATAGCAGCCCATATACCAATCAATTTTAGCCAAGAAAATGTAAACAAATTGCTTTTTACTAAAGGTATTGCAGACATTGTATAGCAAATATACCCGATTACAATGAATGCAGTGAAAAACCACATAGGTAAGTTCAGGTGCAGTTCCAGTGAATTGCCCAACCCCAACCCATTCTCAACAAATTTTTTAGGATTAGTTACATACCAATAAATAACACTTAATGAAAGCATACTTGATATGCTTGCTAATATCCATCCTGCCTTTCTTCGCTCTTTTAGCGTTGTGATCTCGTTCATATTAACTGTCCCCTTAAATTAAATTTATGTTTCTAAGGCTTAATATAACGACATCAAAGTTTAGCAACAATACGCTACATGTAACATGTCTTTATTGAAAGGTGAAATGCTTTTTATGAAAGACAACCTGCATTTTTCAATATGTAATTTATGGTATATTTTTATAGAGAGGTGATAGAGATGAAGATAGACATAAAAATTGATCCACAAATTGATGAACCCTACATAACAATCTGCGTTTCTGAATTAACGCCAACTATACAGGCTGCAATCTCACTCTTACAACAAAAAGAACAACAAATTTTAACAGGGACCGCTAACAATAAAGTACATATTATCGAGCCTAATTCTGTAATAGCTATTAGGACGGAAGGCAAAGATTTAGTACTATATAGCGACGATGGTAATCGTGTACTTATGAATAAGCCTTTGTATGAGTTAGAGCAGCAACTAGGAGAAGGATTTATTCGGATTTCTAAATCTGCCATCATTAATCCTAGAAAAATCAGAAATATTGAAGCTTCCTTTAATGGCACAATGGAAATCGAGCTTACTTTAGGAATAAAAGAAGTCATTTCACGCAATTATAAAAAATCATTTAAAGAGCGCTTGGGGGTATAAGTACATGAACTTTTTCAAGAATTTATGGTTCGGAATAAGTATGGGCTGTACAGTTTTTGTTTTTGTAAATCTTATTGGATATTGGTTGAAAGGGGATTTGTTTTTAGAAGCTGTTATATCTAATTTTCCACAACAAGTTATCGGATCAGTTACTGTTGGCATTGCCTGTATACTACCTTCATACCTCTATAGAACAGAACGTTTAACATTTTTACAACAAAGTGCTTGTCATTTTTTTATCGCTATAGGGACCTTTATAGCTGTCGCCTTTTCTTTAAAATGGCTTCCAACATTTTCGATAAAACTAACGATTCTATTGTTACTATTTAATGTATTAATTTTTGCACTAGTTTGGCTGTTATTTTATTTTTATAGTCAATCGGAAGTAAAAAAAATGAAGCAGAAAATCATTGTTCATACAGACAGTAGTAATAATCAATAGATTTCTTTGATAGAAATTCATTATTTAAAGAGGCTAATCAACATAACAAGATTCAAGCCTCCATTTCCTTATATTTCCATTCGTTTTCAAACGACTTAAATTAAACAGTCTCCATCTTTATTCTCTACTAATCTTCGGTCATACAGCTATAACTGTATGAGCCGAAGATTATTCAACTAACCTGACCCGTTAGTTTAAGTGAGAAACTTCACAATCTCACTCTGAATTTTAACAACAATATCAAATTCCGTTGAAAATGTTCCTCAACAATCTGGCCCTTAGATCAAGAAAGACGTATTCCTTACTATAGAAATGCGCCCGTTTGCTTTATAAAAACTTATGTAAATATTCATTAACGATTGGTAAATCTGGTGGACTGATATTCGAAGGAAGGTCAGTCATATTAAAGAATTTTAAGGCTTCAACTTCATTTTCTTCTCTTTTTAATGTCCCTTTATAATCTCTACAAAAATAAGCTGCTACTACATTATGTACCTCATCACCATGAGGATATTTATAGCAGAATTCTTGTCCAGAAAAAACATTGAACAAGGTCAAATCATTTGCAAGCAAACCCGTCGCTTCTAATAATTCTCTTTTGGCTACTTGTTCTAATGCTTCCCCGACCTCCATGGAACCACCAGCCAATCCCCAACAATTATTGTCCTTACGAAGTTGTAGCAGTAATTCCTATTTACTATTTACAAGAATTACACATGCACCAGCCATAATTAGAGGACGACTGCCCACTAAATTTCTTAAATCCATAATGTATCCCATGGTTTCTTCCAACATCATATATATTTTAATCTAATTGTTAATTATTAATTTTAACATAAAAATCCAATTAAAAGATTGATCAGATATTCAACGATCTGGCCTTTTAATGAAAACGAGCGCTGATCCTTGTTACAGAATCGCACCCGATTGTTAAGGGTTTCGGTCTCTTTTCAAACTTTCATTTGGGAACGTTATTGTTAAATGACATGCATAAACAAACAAATTTAAAGCTCTACTTTCATACGTTTTATTTTTTAAAAACGAAAAACTAAATCAACAAGATATATAATTGATAAAGCCATTGGAAGAACTATTTTTATAATTAAGTCACCAACTAAGTAGAACTAAGTAACAACAAACAATGCTAATAAACCCGTCCAAAAAGCACGAAACGAATTCGATGTCCCTTGCCATGATCAAAATGAAATCCTCCATGAAAAGAGCGAGACCTTCTCCAATACGAAATCCCGTTTCATATAACAATTGAATCAGGAACTTATCTCGGATATTCTTAGTTGCTTGTTGTGCTTGTTCCTTCCTTAGTGTATTTACTTTTTTACGTGGTTCATTTAAATTAAGTACGTTTCTTGTGGAGGGCTTATCTTTAGTAATATAGTGTAAGAAGCTTTTGTAATGTTTGTTACCTCCAGTGAACACTTGTTTCATTAACTTTTCCATTATGTCATTTTGTACTTCTTCATTTCGAAATAAATAGTCATAAAAGTTTGCTATAACTGTGCCAGTTAATAAATCTAATATGTATTAAAAAAGAGAATATATGATCATATATTGAACTTTATGACACTCACCAATGAAAACATAATATGTTAACTAAAAATAAATTTTATGTTAACATATATACATACCATTATTTGGAGGTGTGTGTGTTGACTGACAAAAATAGAATATTACTTAGTTCGGTTGGCAGTTTGGCTTTATTTACTTTAGGAGGATATAGGATATTCACTAACAACTTAGAAGCAATGTCCATATTAGTAGCATATATTTTCTTTATTTGTGGATTTATAGGCTTTGTTTTTTATGTAGTAAAGTTGTCAAAAACCCCACGTACTTAGCATTGCTTCGTTGCGATGCTTTTTTCGTTTGCCATAGTCCCTTCTTTCATCTGCACAAAAGTATGATTCAGTCGGGTTTTTGCTCTAAGGAAATTGGAAGGGTGAAAAATAGAGGGATGCTTTTCTTGATAGTTAATATAAATAGCGATTTTTCTAACATGATATTTACTACCATCTAAACTTCTATAAATACTTTTAAGTGGGGTACACTTTTAAATAGTTTTATACAGTAAGCATGAGTAGTTACTCTTATACATACAATGAGTCCCTCACTCCAACTGAAATAATTGTATTGAAAGAAAGGTTGGATGCTACTCTTTGTTTAAAGAAACTGCTTTTTGAGTGGAGTAAAAATTAGTGCTTATTTAAATAAGGGGATGATAAATTGAAATATATTTCTGGTTTTATTGGATTTATTTTTATTTCCTTTGGCAGTTTACTAATGAATATCACTGAGAATGGAGAGACATCTACAAATATAACATTAAAGATTTCAGGGTTCGTTAGTTTAATTATCGGTTTAAAATTTTTATTTCCTAATTTGGGCTTTATAAAAAGTAAAAAATAACCAAGTATTCATATAAACACTTGGTTATTTTTTATTATTCAACAACTTTTCAGTGTTATAGGTAATTAGCAAACAACCCAGCACCAAATCCAATATAGATTAGTGCTGGGTTGTTTTTTAGATTCTACTTAAACTCAATTTCCTCTGCCGAAGCCCCTTTAGTGTACGTAATGGTCGCTCCATCAGGTAAATTTCGTATTTCTTTTATATTTTTTCCTTCGATAATAATTTCACCAATTTTCGTACCTTTAAAGTCAATAATCGTATTTCCTTTTTTGGGACTAATCGTTACTGTTTTATCTGCAAATCCTTCCCCATGGAATTCAGCATATTGACTAAATACTGCAATTCCATTTTTAATTTTCGTATTTTTCCCTAACGATAGCGAAATGCTTGGGCGATTCATTATTAATTTACCTGTTTTGTAGTTATCATAGTTGTATACATTTTCAGGTGTTATTGGTGTGGGTATTTCCTCATTGTCTGCCTTCAAATCAATTTGAACTAATACTGGGTCATGATCTGATGCACGGCCTTGTGCTTCTGTAAAGTTCGCATTTATATGAATCAAGTCAATTTCTGTAACATCAGCAAGATTATTTGAAACTAAAATATGATCCAACACTTGATTGTTTCCTTGGAAGAAGTACGTAAAACGATCTTGCTCTGGGGCTTTATCTATCATATTCGTTAAAACATCACCTTTTAACGTTTGAAGAGCTGGTGTGAATTCAAAGTCGTTCATGTCCCCTGCTACAATGATATTTAAATCTGGATTAATAGCAAGTCCTTCATCCATAAAATCATTGATGGCTTGCGCAAGTTGAATACGTTTCTTAACTGATTCTAGCACTGGTGGCTGAGTTGGTCCCCAAAGTGAACCATCCCCACCTTTAGAATTTAGATGAGCTCCGATAATCACTACACGTTCTTTCTGAAATTCAAATTCGGCTGCAATTGGTTTTCGTGTATCTACAAATTTTGATGGATCAACAAAGCCAGGATTTAAAGTAAGGCTTCCATCTGCTGTCCACGTATTGGTTTGGTCACCCATCCCTTTTATACCTGACACTAATGAAACACGATCTGGATTATATAGGTAGCCCACACGAATATTACCGCCAGGTGCACCACCTACTGTATTGTTAATTGGCATGACATCAATCCAATCATAAGCAGGACCACCCGCAGCTTTAATTGCTTGAATTAATCGCATGTAGCTTTCCGATGCATCCGCATTTCCTGAATCAGTTTGCCCATCATTATCTTGAACTTCGACTAATGTAATAATATCTGGTGATTTCATATTATTCACAAATGTCGCTGCTATTCTGGCTACTTTTTCGTTTGATGTATTGGCAGGATTATTTGAAAAGTTTTCGATATTATAGGAAGCGACATTTAACTTGTCCGCTACTGGTTCAAGATGCGTCACCTCTTGCTGAAGATTCGCTTTTGTTAATTCTGGGAAGACTTTATTTGTGTTCAGTCGATAGCCATCTGTAAAATTTTCTACAAATCCGAAAAGGGCATCATTAAAACGATCACCTGAATCATAATTTTTACCAGCTACCCCTTCAAGCATAATTTTTTCTGGGTTATAATCATCGGCCGCTATATTTAAACCGCCATTCACATTAAATGTATTATTTGTTGTGCTCGGTACAACAATTGGCGAATCGTTATTATAAATCGGTCCTATCACTCTCGCATCTTGGAATGATACCAGCATATACTCAATAGATTCCCAAAAATCGATGCCATCTTCTTGTGGGTCAAAAATTGCAAAACTATCATTATCAATAATTTTTTTTGGTGGTAACAGATCCTCCCCTATCACAAGGGCTTCTGGAATTCCTGCTGTACCTGTTTTTGTAATATTTGTTGCTGCAATTTGTGTATCTGTCAATCGAGAGTTGCCACCAGCTTCTATTACATTTCCTGATACGTTAATAACATCCCCTACTGCTACATTATGTCCTGTCTTATTTACTTTGATAGCAGTTGATTTTACGCCATCAAATGACGACTCGTTTTCCTGCATAATAAAGCTAGTTGAATTTAAAACGAAGGTTACAATTCCCTCCACATCATTTACTGTTAAATCGACATATGGTGATTTATGGCTTGCCCCTTGAATATCGCTAATCTTGGCATTTTTAGTATCAATAATTTCATAAACAAATGTAGCAATTGCACTGTTCGTTAAACCTTCTTTCACTGCAATCGCTTTAAGCGTCATTGGTTTATTAACAAGGATTTCCTCTGTATACTTTGCACTAGCTGTTGTTGGCGTTGAGCCATCCACTGTGTAATAAATCGTAGCTCCTTCAGTCATTGTAGAAAGAGAGACTTTCGTGCCAGCTGTTACGCCCCCTACGTGAGAAGCTTTGATATCCTGCACCTTTGTTACATCTTCAATAACGCGAAGTGGGAGCAATTGGTGGTTTGTATATTGACCAACAATTCCTGTAATTTCCCCATACGTTTTTCCACTCACTAAACCAGAGTCTCGTGTTTTATCGTAAATAGCAAATGGGCCTACTTCATCAGTACCTGTAAAGTTTTGACCCGAACCAGTAATGGTAACATTTTTAAGTGTAACTAGTTTCGATTCATTGTCTTCTGCGACCTCATTACTTTTAATAAGATGTGGCTCTGGTATTGTCGAAGGAACAGGCATACCGACAAGTGAAATATTCGTTAATTGCTTTAGACCGCTATATTCATCTACGCGTCCTTGCACCGTCACCCGATCACCGACATTTGCGGCAAGACTATCCACAGGATAAATGGCTATCGCCGCACCATCTTCATCTTGAATGTGCGCTGTAGCTGTTTCTAATTTGGCTGTCACGATCCCTGATACGATAACAATTTGCCCGATTTCTTTATTACGAGCTTCAGTAATGGATATAACGGTTAGCTCTTCTTTAACTGTATAATTAAAGGATGCAATGTCACTATCGTCTAGACCTGTTGCGGTAGCAAATGCTTTTATAGTCATGGCTTCATTTACAATAATCCCCGCTGCTGCATCATAAACCTCACTAGCTAATGACGGTTCAGAACCATCGATTGTGTAATAGATGGTTGCATTTGGGGTATTTGTAGACAGTGTTACTTTTGTTCCTGCATAAACTTCGCCTGTTGCTGGTAAAGCCTTAACTTTCTCTACTTGTGTTGGCTCATAGTTTAGTACCAATTGGAAGCTTTCTGTACTTAATGTTTTGAGTTGATAAACCCCGTTAAAAATTGAAGCAACTCCTGTCACATTAATGACATCATTGTTATTGAAGCCATCTGCTTCAAACTGTGAAAACTGATAGCCTGTGCGGTTATCATGGCGAATTAACAGTTCGTTATTTGCTGCATCGACTGCTTTAAATTCAAATGTACCATACGTACCAGATGGCGCTAAATCTTTAATCTTCACATTTTCAAGTGTGATTAATCTACCTTGTGTGCTATCATCTGCAATCGGTAAATTTACTGTCTGCGGTGCAGGTGATGCCCCTGTAGAAATCCGTTCAATTGTTGGCGAATTAAATTGAACTTCTCCACTATATAAACTTGTTTTTCCTGTGATGCTGACAATATCCCCAACAGCTAAGCTCCCTGCTTCTGCAGAACTTGAAAAGACATATACCCCTGCTGTCTCATCTTGTACATAGAAGGCCTTGCCTCCCCAGCTACCAGGTGTTGTCGTAACCGTCCCTTGAATTTTTACTGTGCTGTCTGTTCCAACAGCTGCACGAGCTTCGGCAATGGTTACTTCATTCACTGAAGGAATAGTTGGTTCAGTTGTATCGTCCCCAACAAAGTCCATTGAAGTTGGCGATTTTAGCCCTGCATGGTTGCCAAAATATTTTTCCAGTGAACCTGTTATTCTAACTTTTTTCCCAAGATTACTTGGGTTAGTAAATAATCCGAAATTGGCTCTATAGGAGCTTGGTAATTGAATATATAGCATTTTCGTGACATCTGTTTCATCTGGTGAATCGGCAATGGCAATATTTGTATCACTATCTGCTATCACAGAATAAGAAGTTTCACTTTTGACAAACCCTACTATATATCCTTCTACAGTAACATTACTAATAACTGAAGTAGGAACAAATTGATTGACCGCTTCCCCCACACCAATAGCTTCTGTGGTTTCGGCCTTTACAACTGTGAAATAAGGTGAAATCATAGACATTACAAGTAAAAATGATAACGCTATTTTAGTAACGACATTACATTCATATTTCTTCATTCGCTCAGCTCCTTATGATTTTAATCTAAAATAATCTTTTCCTTAGGTTTTACATGGAAGTTATTATTCAATTACTGTATTCCCTTCAACAGTTAACCCATTTAAAGAGAGGGTACATTTGGCGCATAAATGATTAAATCCCCCTAAATAGTACCTGTACATTAAAGAAATTCGTATTTAAAGCTTCTCCAACATACAGATGATTAGATTTTTTCGAGTTTAAATTTACCATCATGGACGATCATTAAATTATTAATCTTTTTATAAGCTTATGGCGAGCGCAGTACATCCTTGTAATCGGTGCTACTACTACCGCTGAAGCTGTTAATGCATTTAAATACATTTACTCATACTTAGAGTAATCCCTCCCTGTTTAATAAAGATAAGTTTTAAATCCTATTAACACAATTACTTGTAATTATCAAACAATACCAAAATATTGTTTAACATAGTAATTTTAACAGAAAAATAATAAATACTTTGTTATTTAATATGAATATTCTAAATTCTATGTAAAATAGTACATATTAATCTTTTACAATAGTCATTAGAATAGTAGTTTTATATTATGTAATTACATTTTCGTATGAATAAAAGCGCTAATGTACCTGCTCAGCTCCGTCAAGCATAAATACAGAAAGATTGTTTCTTGCTCATTCCCTACCTCCTCCTTCATATGAAGTATCTAGATACAGTAAAACGTACCATAGCTCATCACTTGTTGTCATAGTGGATAATAAAAAGCCTTCCATTTGTGGAAGGCTAAAGTAAATTCGTTTGGTTTGTTATAGTAAGGAATATTCAATTTTTTAAAGGTTCATCTTCTTCCATTTACGAATTTTGGTTCTGAAATTTGTAAATGGAGCAACTGAGTTAATATGAACCCATTTCCAAACAGGCCAATTAGCTTGTGTTTTTGCCCATCGTCTTTGGTCAACTTCAAATAACTCCTTTTCTGAAAGGGTATTTAACCACTCACATAAATGATTGACAGCTTCATTAAGCATGGATTGTTGTTCCTTCAAAGAGTACTCTCCGTATTGTTTATAAAAAGAGTTATACAATCCACTTAGATTATTCCATTTATAGCCTTCTGCAGGTGTATGTACTTCTTCTCCCTTTTGTTCTTTTTGCTCCCAGTGAAGCAATAGATTTATCCATCCAAGTTGATAAGAAAGATTTTCAGACGGCGTTTTATCAACTTCTTTAATCCGTTTATTTTTTAAGATTTCGGGTATATCATTAAATTCGGCAATATATTTTTTATACTTTTCGTCAATCGTACTAATTAATTCTTCTTTGTTCGCATACTGTCTCACTCTATTTCCCTCCCTTCCATCTACTTCTTCATGTTCAGTCTACCATAATGCGAATACACTAATTTTTACATTTTATTAAAAAGTTGTTATTCGGTAAGTATTACCTTCTATCTTTTCGGTGGATGTATAAGTAACCAAAATTTACACACACTAACCTTGAGTGTATTACCCATAATGAATGAAACAGAGGGTTTTATTTCTTATGTGTGATGATTAATAACAGAGGTGCTTGAAGTGACTACATTCGGAAAATGCTTATATATCGCATTCTTTATCATCATTTTTTTATTTACAACCATTTGGAATTATATTAAAAATGGTCATTGGGCTTTGCTAGAAAATTTATTCTTTGCCTTTTGGGTGGCCAGTTTCTTATTCATGGCATTACTACTTAGAAGTAAAAAAGAAGAATCGAAAAAAGCTGAAAATAGAAGCTGATTTGCCTGTTTTAACTGACTAGTGTTAAAATCCTCATCTATATTTGCTGTAGCTCTAATAAGCTGCAGCTTTTTTATTGTTGCACCAAACTAGTATTTTATCCGTACATTCAAACTTAAAATGTTATACTATTCAAAAAATATTTTGAGGAAGGAAACGTGAATGATGGAGGCTAAGACCATTTTGTTAGATCAACTTTTAGCTAATGCAAATGACCCAAGTTGGTATATCTCATTTTCTGAAGTCGTAGAAGGGCTATCTGAAGCAGAAGCCTTTTGGAAACCCGATTCTTCTAGCCATAGTATGGCTGAAATTGTCCAGCATCTAATCTATTGGAATGAAATTTGGCAAATACGGTATCGAGAAAATCAAGTGAAGGCCCCTTCGCAAACAAATAATGCGAATACGTTTCTAGTTAAAGAGAAGGTAACTTTCAATGAATTAAAAGAAAAGTTATTACATATTCTACTTAAGTGGCAAGAATTAATTGAGGAAGAGCGACTTTTATCTATCGTAAATGGGTTCCCTGTGAAAGCGCAATGGTGGGCTATCATATCTAATGCCGCTACTCATAATGCCTATCATATTGGACAGCTCGCCTATTTACGTAAAATGGAAAAATAGACATTTATATGCTATACTCTTAAAATGGGACTATTGTTAATAGTCCTATTTTTGTTTGCTGCCGCTTATTTAACACAAATAACACCAAAGGAAGATGCATGTGAGCCTAGAAGAAATTACACAGATCTATTCATTTTACTTCTTCACGACACCAATTTTAGTAAGATTAATTGTATTTAATTTTATTTTTAAAGCCTACAAACATACTATGGTTATTGTATTGGATGCTTTTGTTTTAATATCAACCACCATTTGGTTAATATTGATCAGAGATGTCATTTTCCCTCTGCCTTCGTTAACTTTAAATGTATTTAGTGTAATTTACATCCTATTGATTATAGACATTTCTATCAATTATTATCGCTTAAAAAGGAAGAGCTCCTTGAAGTGAAAAGCCCAATTTATACATATAAAAACAAGCTCCAAGTAAAAGAAAAAAGCATCTCTTTTCAAGATGCTTTGATCTTACTATTGGGGCAATTCTTCTGGTGTTTTCTCAAATTCAAGTATATGTCCATCAACTTTTGCTCTTTCTAGTTCTTCAATAAATTCTTCCTTACGTTCATCAAGTCTGGAGTCAAGTGTGTTTTGATAACCCGGAAATAGATTGTAATCTACTGGTTTCCCCATAAGTTCACCTCTTATTCTCAGCTTTTTTATTTATTATAGGGTATATTGATATTTTCTGACAATTGTTTATGTCAATTTTGATTACAAGGACTGACAAGACAATACAACGGAAGTCTTATAAAAAACGTCTATCTATACTTTATTGCCCATAAAATTATGCTAATAATTCGAAACAGCAAGAGGTTTTATTTATTTTGTCTACGGCTCTAAACGTGCAATTTCCACAAACTTTGTTGATAATCCCCAAACTGTTCCTCCCCTTTTTTTACGGAAAATAAAAGCATATTTACTATAAGCACTTTCCCTCAAGTAGATATGCTACAAAATCTTAAGAAATCTTCATAATTTTTCTCAATAATTATTAATAATTACCATTTACAATAAGAAAAGTCGACAATAGATTAACATAGTTAGGAGCATCTTGTCTTGAGCGTTACAGATATTATGAATAACATTCGGATTTTAATGTTGCCAGTCATCCTTATTATTGGTGCTGAGTTCTTACTTATTGGACTTTATTATTTCCTCTATCATAAAAACCAACAGTCAAATCGGAAAAAAATAAACTTTAAGCAACTGATACTTGTAGCACTCTTTATCGGCTATATTGTATTTGTGTGTGAACTCACGATTTTTGGGCGTGGTTCTTCCCATTTCATGCAAATGAATCTTCAACCATTTAGTGGCTATATAGATGCATGGAAGAAATACTCGTTACGTGATCTTCAAAATTGTATTTTCAACATTTTAATGTTTGTACCGCTAGGCGTTTTCTTACCTTTACTTTTCTCTAAATTCAAACTGTTTAAATGGCTTCTTCCTGTAGTGGTGATTGCAACCTTATCCATTGAAACGTATCAAACACTTACAGGAGCAGGGATTTTCGAGCTTGATGACTTAATCAACAACTCGCTTGGGGGGATTATTGGATACCAGTTATATAGACTAGGATCTTCTATTGTTCAGCATAAAAAAATAAAAGTGAAAAGCTTGATCGGAAACCTAGCCATTCCACTCATGATGGGTTTGATTTTTATTGGCATGATGATTGTCTACGCTCAACAGGAATTTGGTCATTTAGCTATTAACGCCTACACAAAATCAAATATGTCGGATGTTGATGTAACCACCTCATTAGATTTACAAACAGCATCTACCGTTGCCCCCGTGTATAAAAAAATTATTCATACAGATGAAGTTGAGACTTTGTTGCAAAAGAAATTTGATTTAGCAGAGTTAAATCAGCAGGATATTAGTGGTGATCGTGAGCTTTTATTAAAAGATAAAGCAGAGAACTCCTATACGTTATTTATTAATTCAGAGGGAAATTGGTCGCTAACAGACGATCTTTATACGCCAGTGCAACCTTCTTTAGCTGTGCAAGAAACACTCGTGAAGAAGGCAAAGAGCATGATGGATGAGCTTTCTCTCCTTCCTAAAGATGGGGCGTTTACAGCTTTGGATAATGGCGTATTTGAATGGACGCTTCCTGACCAAGCTGAATTGAACCAAGATTATTGGCTTGGTGAAGTAGAGCTCGGTTTGAAATCAGATGGTAGTATGTATTCATTATCGTATAATATTCATGAGCATCAATTAATCCGTGAAGTAAATATTTTGTC
Organism: Lysinibacillus sp. BSL11; assembly: GCF_052928325.1. Lineage (NCBI taxonomy): Bacteria > Bacillati > Bacillota > Bacilli > Caryophanales > Bacillaceae > Lysinibacillus > Lysinibacillus sp. BSL11. The sequence goes on from NZ_JAVGCX010000007.1 coordinate 211,113, forward strand.
ACCTGCAGAGGTGTATGAGCGAATTAAGAATGGCGAATTTCCACAGATAAAATATAATGCACTTGTAACGGAAGAAGAACTATTGATAAAAAAAGGCGATCAACTTACTGTCGATTTAATAGAGCTCTCTTATATGTACGATACAAAAGATTTCTATCAACCCATATACAGAGTTTCTGGCACACTCAATGGAAAAAGTTGGTTCACATTGATTCAGGCGAGAAAATAGCTTTTTTGATACTGTTTACTAAGGAAAGCCAGACTTGATACTACGATGAGAATGGCAACCGCCTGCATTGGGCAGTTGATCACTATCAGACAGAAGGCATTCGGGAAACAACCTACCTTACCGAAAATGTTATTAAGTACCATCGCACACTGTCTACTTATATGAATGTCTTAATACAAGCTAGCTATACGATAAGTACGGTGAAGGAACCTATGCCTTCAGAGGAAGTGCTAAAAAATATTCCGGACATGCAGGATAACTACGGAGACCTATGTTTTTAATCATTGCAGCAGAGAAAAAATAATCACTGTGTGCTCAGGCAATATGTATTGGGTATCGCTAATATCACATATAAACAAAAAACCAAGTGCTCCCCAAAAGAGAGCATCTGGTTTTATTGTGAAAGTGAATCTTACTAACTTACTTAGTTTTGATTCGTTATAATACTACGACAACTTGAGGCGCTGAACAAGTTAAAATATTTTCCAACAGGATTTTAGGGGAAATTAATGCTTTTTCGAGAAAATAAATCATTCTATCAAATTTTATAGTTTTCTTACTTTCATTAAAAAAGAAATAATGAAATCTCATAAATGACTAACCTTTGCTAATGACACATGGTCATTTACCAATGACAGCCCCATTGAATAGGTGGATGACTGTTTGCTATTTTCACATAATTTAAATTATGTTTCTACAAACTGAAATTGATAACAATGCTCCCCCTACTCTAACTGAATAATTAATGAAATTTACTTCTTTATTCTCGCATGGTGATACCGAAAGCAATACAAGCTAGACATCTCTGTTACAAACATATAGGTCTCTATGATCTTAACTATGATAGGTGAAGCAACTATACTTAAATTAATTTCTCCCTTTCATAACTTTTTCGTGCTATTAATAAAACATGCTGAAGAAGCACAGTCTGCTAAAGGAACATTAAACAAAAAGACCAGTCACTCTTTTAAAGAGAACTGGTCATTTTGCGTTTAGGTTGAAGACTATGAAAAATCTTCTTTCATAGATTAACATATTATACTGAACAATATCTAAACAACCATACAAAAAAGACTAGATTCTCACATGATGATGTAAGCTCTAGTCTTTTAAGTGAAAGTGAATCTTACTAAATTTTTGTCTAGCTTTAGATTCAAATTACAATACGAATGAATAGGCTAAAGGTTTCATAAATTCTTTATTTTTTCTTTAAAATATAGGACCACCACCACAAAAAGACCAGGAAACACGAAAAAATGTGAATCCTGGCCCTTTTGTGAAAAGTGAATGTTACTAGTTTGCTTTAGTTCTTTGTATTCTACTGATGAGTTAGACGGCTGATGTTTTAAAAAGTTACACATTCTTAAAAATTTTTTACGCTACAAATTAAATCGCAAAATCAAACACGCCGTCAGCTCCATCTACCAACTAATTGAATAGTACACGCTCCCTCAGACTCATATAGGCTTCTTTTTCCAGTAATGATGTTTGTTCTTCAGCAGCTACTGTACCTTTAGCCCATATTTTTTTGACTCTGTGACACTCCAGCTAAATAATTGTGTGCCTTTATTTTCCTATCGGATACCGAGTTCCATCAGAATGGTCACTATAAAAGGAGAGGTGAAATTTACCATTCCCAATTGGTCCATCTACATAATTCACAGGGAGTATCCCTACTCATTTAACTTGTGTTGGATACTAACTAATTTCTGTGAATCTTCCCTTGCTTTTTCTAAAAGACTAAAAAAAGCATTATCTTTTATCAGCTCAAAGCTTTCATTTGTGTTAAGGAGAACCAATATTTTATTTTTAGAATCAATGAACATCGGATAGCTTGTATTGAGTGAAATTGTCATTCGATAATCGTAATCAATAGTTTTTATAGTTGTTTTTTTGAATGTTGTATGTTGAAAAGACTGTATCAATTCTTGCTGTGTTTCTTTTGATATTTTCATTTCAGAAAAGATATCTTCTTTATCTGTATCTATACGATGGAGCGTTATAGTGGCATTCTCCACTTGAAAATTAGCATTTTCCAACAGATCTGTAGCAGAATAGCTTTGCTCTTTCCATATAATGAGCATACCACTAACAATTACTGCTAAGAGTAAAGATAAGGCTATTATAAATTTTTTCATATTACTCCTCTTTCTCAGTATCAAAAACTTGACAAAAAAATGTTTTTATGCTAAAATTTACATTTAAATAAATATTATATATAATAGGATTCTCCTGGCCAGGAGAATCCTATTTTTTGTTAAGGAGTGTTGGTATGAATCAACAGGAGTCTAGTATCACTTCATTAGTGGCTGCCTTTAGTAGAGCCTACCATAGCCAATTTGATACACCGAAAATTTTTGATGATTATATAGCCAAAGAATTGATTTCACAAGAAGAATATCAAAATATTCAAGCTACTATGATACAAGGCATTGAATTTTTTAATAAAGATATCGCTACAAAGTTTAAAGACAATTCAAAGGAATTAATAAAATGGATTACACAAGTTCAACTCTCACCAACTCCTTTGGCACGTGCTGCTTATTGTGAAAGAGTCTTGCATAGCGAAATACAGCTTGGTGTCGAGCAATATGTCATCTTAGGTGCTGGCTTCGATACTTTTCCGTATCGTCAGCAACAAGGACAATCCAGGCTAGAAATTTTTGAGGTGGATTATCCCACTACGCAGGCATCGAAAATGAGAAGATTACAGGAAGCCTCTCTCCCCCTCTTGAATCATTTGCATTTTGTACCGATGGATTTTACAAAGCAATTTCAATCTCAATTATTTTCAGAGCAAGGCTTCCAATCTAAAAAAACATTTTTTAGTCTATTAGGTGTTTCTTATTATTTAACAAAAGATGAATTAGCAAGTTTACTCAATCATCTATTTGCCTTAGTTCCAGCAGGTAGTTCCATTGTTTTGGATTATGCTGATGAATCTCTCTTCACGGAAAAAGGACTCTCCAAAAGAGTAGAAAACATGGTCAAAATGGTCGCACTTGGTGGTGAACCAATGAAATCATGCTATGCTTATGAGGACATGGAGAGGATGTTAGATCGATTAGGATTGCTTATATATGAACATCTATCTCCTACAGCGATTCAAGAGCTGTATTTTCAAAATCGGACAGATTACTTGTGTGCTTTTGAAACTATCCACTACATGCATATTGTTAAAAAATAGGTCCACCCTATTTAATTTTCCAAAATTCTAAATTTTCTTTTTATTACCCAGGCAATTAACTATTTCAATATAGAGAATTAGTATACTATAGTAGTGTAAAGCTAATTAGCCTTACACCTCCTAGATTTGTTACTAGGGTCACTGTTAACGCAGTGACCCGCTTATAATGATTGACAAACACCTAAAGGATTCCCATCAGGGTCATAGAAGGTAAAAAATTTGGTGTCCTCTTCTCCTTCTAAAGCCTCGACTTGAACATGATGTTCCACTAGAAATAAATAAGTCTCTTCAATATTTTGAGAGAGAAAGTTCACATATTTCCCCACACCAAAGTGATTGTCTGGAAAATGACATGGCTGATGCTCCTTAGCTTTTACTAAGCAAATGACCGTCGGAGATTGTTCAGTGATCTTCATAACTGCTGCGCCCGCTTCTATATATAGAAGCTTAAATCCAAGTATTTCCTCATACCATTTAGCCGATAATTTGGGATCTTTTATTGGAATAAAAATGGCCTCTACACCTTTAAATAAGGATTGTTTCATTTTCTTACCTCCCTTTCACAGTTTGTGTTCTTCATTTTATTCTCCTTTAAAAAGATTCATTGAGATTTCTATTATTGATTATTTTGCATGTCTTTTGTTTATCCTTAATAGTATCGGAAATGTCTTCTTTACCTAGAGGAGGTGTCCACCATCAAACACAAGGTATCATTCATCCTATTGCTGTCAGTACTTCTTTTATTAGGTGGATGCTGGAATAAGCGGGAGTTAAACGAACTAGCTATTGTTACGGCTGTTGGAGTGGATAAATCGGACGAGCTATTCGAAATTTCTGTTCAGATTGTTAATCCAAGTCAAGTGGCTTCGAACAAAGCAACTGGCATTCAAGTCCCTGTTTTTACCTACCATGCTAAAGGGAAATCTTTATTTGATGCCATTCGAAAATTAACAGCACTAACACCTAGAAAGCCTTATTATGCGCATGCCCAAATTATTATTATTGGTGAAGAAATGGCTAAGGAAGGTATGAATAGCGTTTTAGATTTATTTCAAAGAGACCCAGAAGGACGAAGTGATTTTAACTTTATTGTTTCTCATGATTTTACTGCACAAGAAATATTAAGTGTTTTAACCCCTTTAGAGGATGTGCCTGCTAGCAAAATGTTTAAATCATTAAAGGTTTCTGAAGCAGTGTGGGGGACAACAGAATCTGTTATTCTTGATGATTTAATCCAATCTTTAGGCAGTATTGATCATAGTGCCGTCTTACCCTCTATTCATATACATGGTGATGCGGATGCTGGAGATTTTAGCTCGAATATAGAAAAAATTGATAGCCCTGCACAATTAAAATATGGTGGACTGGCTATTTTTAAAAATTATAAACTCATCGGCTATTTAACAGAACAAGAAAGCAGAGACTATAATTTTTTAAATAATAATATAAAAAGTACTTTTGAAATTATTGCTTGTCCTGAAGAAGGGAAAATCTCAACAGAAATTATTAATTCTTCTACTAAAGTGACAGGTCATTTTCAAAATGATATACCTTCGATTTCCATCAAACTCGAGATTGAGCAAAACGTTGCAGAGATAAGTTGCCCATTGGATTTAACAAAATCAAAAACCATCGATGCTTTAAATAAAGAAACGAGCAGACAAATCAAGGAACGGTTAGAACGTACACTTCAAACGATTCAACAAACTTATCAAGCCGATTTATTAAAATTTAGCAATGTCCTACACCGAGAGGACTATCAAGCATGGAATCGAATTAAAAAGAACTGGCTAACCCTCTATCCTGATCTTGAAGTTCAAATTGAAGTCGATGTGCATACAAAAGGAATAGGAACTGCAACAAAATTAAAGCTTGACTAATTCGTAAAAATGACCAGTACTCTTTTAAGGAGTACTGGTCATTTTAATTAACGTACCGCTTCAAACGTTATGAGTGACGTTTCTTCAGTTGGTTGTTGAAGGAACTTATAATTCGCAGAACAAGTTATTGCAGAGAAGCCAACACTTTGTAATAGGAGCTTAAATTCCTCAATCCCATACCAGCGTAATAAAAACTTTTGCAGTTCCGTATCACTTAATGTACCTTGTTGCCACTTCTCATATTTTAAAACCATCAACGTATATTGCTCCACCCAATTCATGGCAATCGATTTTCTTTCAAGGGCAATTCCTTCATCTTGTGAAATTTGATGGTAAGATGTCGTAATTTCTCCTGTTTTCCAGTCTGTAGGAAGTAATAAATCTACTAGGAGTCTCCCACCCGGGACAAGGTGCTGATACATAGAGGTTAATGCTGAAAGTGCTTCTTGATGATTTTCAATTAAACAAAATGAGCCTGTAGGCATAACAATGGCTTCGTATTGTTGACCTAAGGTAAATTGGCAAATATTTCCTTCATACAGCACTGGCGTCAATCCTCGTTCTTGGCATCTTTTTCGACAGGATGCTAGCATTTCTGGGGAATGATCAATTCCTTCTATATCAAAGCCTTTTTCCATAAAAGGAATATAGAAACGTCCAGAACCAACCCCTGCTTCTAGAATCTTCCCCTTTACACCTTGCAGTCGTTCTAGATAATATTCAATATCTCCACCAAGCGAGTATCCAACTGGTTTTGTAAAATCATAAAGTGCTGTGCTTAACGGTCCGTAATTTTTGTACATATATTCTCCTCCGATTGTTTGCGGAAGAAATCAACTAATCTATTTATTCTCCCGCACCTTTATTATATTCAATGGGAAAACAGAGCTGACTATCATTATCTATCACTCACTTTCTTGTATATTTAGATAAATTATACATTTATTTTCCTTTTTAATCAATATTTCTATTGATTTCCTATACAGTACAATTTAATGTACAAATTAGCACAAATTATCAAAAAACCCTTCCTATTCAGCGGTACCATTGAGTTAAGAAAGGATGATGGTATGGATTATTTTGAAAGAATTCAAAACGCTATAGAGTTTATTGAGAAAAACCTACATGAAAAGTTAACGATTACAGATATTTCTTCTCAGTCTTACTTTTCAGCATTTCATTTCCAACGGCTTTTCCAAGCCATTACAGGTTTTTCTGTGCAACAGTATATTCGCAACAGGAGGCTTTCTGAAGCAGCTTCCTTATTAGCAATAACAACGCAGAATATACTTGACATTGCAATCAACTTTCAATATGGTTCTCAGGAGGCATTTACACGGGCATTTGTACAGTATTTTGGTGTCACACCTGCTAAATACCGAAAAGGAGCCAACTCCATACCATTTCAAACCAAAATAAACTTTTTGGATTATAAACTGGAAGGAGAACTCCCTATGCAACGACCGGAAATACTTCACTTATCTAAAAAACGTATTACAGGCTATGAATACAAAACGTCCTTACAAGACGAACAGTTCTATACAGAAATCCCAGGCTTTTATTTGGATTTTGGTCAGCAGCAATACTATGAGCGAATCTCCTATAAGGTAGCCCCTAATATGGCGTATGGCATTTCTACAAACTTTCAGGAGGATGGCCGGTTTTCCTTTATTGTAGGAGAGGAAGTCGAAATCTTTGAGGAGCATTTAGAGGAAGGCTTCACCCACCTTGAAATTCCTGCTGGTAAATATGCAGAGTTTACATTGAATGGCACTGCGGAAGGAATTCAAAATACAAGACGTTTCATTTACGGAGTATGGTTGCCGAATTCTAATTATGAGCGCGATACGGGTCCTGATTTTGAAATAACCGATGTCATGCAATCTATCTATCCACATGAGATGAAAATGAAAATCTACATTCCCATTAAAGAATAATAAAGGAGCAAGGTCGATGAATATTGAGAAAGTATTTAAGCAATTCCCAACCTTACATTCAGCTAATTTACAATTTAAAAAAATAGAAGAATCACATTTACAAGAGCTATTTGCTATTTATGATAATGACAAGGTATTTGAGTATTGTGGCATCATCCCAAAACACAACCTTCAAACCGTTCAAAAAATGATTGGCCATTTTGAACGTGATTATACAAAGAAAGGCAGGATTAAATGGGGAATCTTCGAAAAATCACAAAGTGAAAAACTAGTAGGGATTATCGAAGCAATGGACTTTAATCAAAAAGTAAATATGGTAACAATTGGTTACTATTTAGCTGAAGCATCCTGGGGAAAAGGCATTGCATCAGAGGCAGTTGCAACAATCGTAAAATTTTTATTGGAAGAGGTAAATGTTAATCGAATACAGGCAGAAGTCATGCCTTTAAATGAACCCTCGAAAAAGGTTCTGATAAAAAATGGATTTTTAAAAGAAGGCCTTTTGAGACAAGCTTCATTATGGTCTGGCAAAGGTGTTGTTGATTTAGAGATATACGGCTTATTGAAAGGCGATTACGACTTGAAAGACTAAACTCTACTAATGAGCTTAGTCTTTTCTTATATTGTACAGATAAATGGACATTTTACCATCTCCTAAAGGGCTCTTTCACATAGACTAGAAATAGATGACTCATGCTAGCATGACATTGTAATCATAAAGGAGCGTTTTAGAAATGGATGGAAACAGATATTTAACACGAATGAATTGGGAATTTAACAATTATCATAAATTTTCTAAATGCTATTGTGAATCAAAGAATGTTTACTTTGGTCACTCTCCCAGCGTAGATCATCCTATTATTGAGGAAGATTCTTATAAAATAAAATATTATAATAGTCCCCAATTTGAAAAAAAATATCAGAAACAAAATCAAGTTAAAAAGCATTGTCAAAGCTGTATTTGTAGTCACTTAGAATGTTTTGAACCAGGGACTTTAGTAGATGTATACCTCTCAGATGGTAGCCAATTTCTAGGATTATACTTTATTCATCTTATTCCGCAAAGTTGCTGCGGGTACTTCCTTCAAATCGATGATAGGGCACGGCCTGTCATTATGGACTGTCAAAACATTGATGCATTACGTAAAACTTGTTGAGGTAGTTGATACTCTGGCTTTTCTCTTTTCATTATTAAAATAGGCTGGTTAATTGCTATACAGCATAACCAGCCATTCGACTACCCTTCGTTTATCCATTGAATTAGCTGTTCATTAAAACATACAGGTTCTTCAAACATAGGATTATGACCACTTTTTTCAAAAATGACTTTCTTTACATTGAGAATATGATCTACTGCATCCCATAATGAGATAGGGGCTACTAAATATATATGGAAATTAGTGATTATCTATGGGGAGTAGCTTTTGCGGAGCAGAACCTTTTACAACAAATGCTACAAGTTAACAAGCCAATTTTTGTAGGTCTAGGCAAGTATGATTATATTACGCACAGCCAAACATCAAGGCATTCAAGATTATAAAAAAGCTATTCACGACTACAGTGATAAGCTAGATCAAACATGGTTATAAAAAAACAGGCTCCTATTCAGGGCCTGTTTTTAGCATTATGATACGGAAGTTTGCTTTTTGAATGTAGAAGATAACGCCATAATCACGAATGTAAGTATGCCGCTAAAGATAAATAAATAGCTCAATGGTATTAAAAAGAAGTTCTTCTCTACGATCGTCCCATCTGCTAGTATCTCATCTCCTATAAGGCCTTTTATTAATAAACAGACGATCCCCATGATCATCGGAATTGTGGCAAGTAAATATTTTTTCATTATTTCTTCCTCCATATTATTAAATCCTTGTGGGTATTGATGATAGCGTTATTTTTATTATAAGTCAATTATTTTTTATTGAAAAACAATAAATCATTATTGATTAACACTCCTGACCAAGAGAACAAACGTTCCCCATCCTTTAATTTCTTGTACGTGATTTACTATGTTTTTTGAGTTAATTTTGTGCGAGTTAGCATAAATAATTATATAAATTAATGTCGGATAATCTGTTATAATGAGCTATAAAAAACAGCTACTTTGTTAAAAGTAACCGTTTTTGTATAAAATCATATTGATTTAGAGGCTTGTTGTATGAGGGCAGCGACCATTTTATCCATCTGAGCAAAGCGATCATCCTGCGTTTGCCCTTTAACATAGCGATAATAGATTTGCTGACAAATAACGGCTAATTTAAAATAAGCAAATGTGCAGTAATAATGAATAGCTGACACATCTCGCCCACTCTTCTCCGCATAACGATCAATAAATTGCTGTCGGGTATAAAAGCCTGGTAATACAGTTACTGGTGGTTCACCAAGTGCATATAATAGCATTTTTGGGTCATCCGCTTGCATCCAATAACTCATTGCTACACCAACATCAGCAAGTGGGTCCCCTACTGTTGCCATCTCCCAATCAAAAAGGCCAATCATTTCTGTATAGTCCTCGGAGAACATTGCATTATTCAATTTATAATCATAATGAATAATGGTTGCCTCATGATTGGACGGAAGATTGTTTTTTAACCACTCTGTTAAAACCGCTACTTCTGCATGTTCTGCTGTTTTCGCATGTTCATAACGCTCAATCCAGCCATGCACCTGTCTTTCAAGAAATCCGTCAGGCTTCACAATATCCTTTAACGGTGTGTCCTGATAAGGAATAGCATGTAATGCAACTAAAGAATCGACCATCATTTCAGACAATTGACGTGCTAGCTCCTCTGTTGGCTCTGTGCCTTTTGGAAAATGTGTATCAAGGACGATACCTTTTTTGCGCTCCATTAAAAAGAAATCACTACCGATAATGTCTCGATCCTCTACATAGACATATGGTTTTGGAACAGATGGTAAAAATGGATGCAGTGCCGATAAAATCGTAAATTCCCGCTTCATATCATGCGCTTTTTTGGCAACTGGTCCAAGCGGAGGACGACGTAGGACAGCTTCAAAATCAGCTATTTTTAAACAATACGTCAAATTGGAATGCCCTGCACTAAATTGTGCTATTTCAAGCTTACCCTGTGGAAGCTCAGTGACATAACTGTCTAAAAAGGCATGTAGTTTATCCATATCTAAACGTTCACTTGACCTTACTTGCATCGTATCCATTCTATTTCCCTCCTTAAATAATGGAGCTCATGCCCCCATCTACTACAATGACATCCCCTGTTACATAGTCCGAAGCTGGTGCTGCTAAAAATAAAGCCACACCCTTTAAATCATTTTCGGAGCCTAATCGTTTCAACGGTGTAACACCCATCAAATAGTCTTGTCCACGTTCGATTAAGACATTGGACATTTTTGTAGGGAAAAAACCTGGCGCAATGGCGTTGACATTGACTCCCTGTGGCCCCCATTTGACAGCTAAATCCTTCGTTAAAGTAATGACAGCCCCTTTACTCGCGTTATAGGCAATCGTATCCATAAAGGCTGGTAGCGTACCACCTAGCCCAGCAATAGAAGCAATATTAATGATTTTGCCGCTTTTCTGCTCTAGCATAATTTTGCCAACGGCTTGGCTAAATAAAAATGTTCCGTTGACATTGACATCAAATACTTTTTGCCAGGCTTCGTAGGGCATATCAATGGCAGGTGTTCCCCATGATGCGCCACTGTTATTGACTAAAATATCAATTCTACCAAATGTTGTAATCGTTTGGGCTACCACATTGGCAATATCCTCAGGCTTTGTGACATCACAGGCTAGGGCTAATGTTTGAACACCAAGCTTTTCGAGTCCTGCGGCAACCTCCTCACACGCCTCCACCTTTCGTGAGCATAAGACCACATTGGCTCCTGCCTCTGCAAATCCTTGTGCAATTTGTGCGCCGAGCCCACGTCCGCCACCAGTCACAATCGCTGTTTTACCTTTTAAGCTAAATAACTCTAGGACCGTCATTTCACCAGCTCCTCTTGTTTGTTGGCATGCTTTTTCAATTCTAGTTTAGCAATGGTATTACGATGCACCTCATCCGGTCCATCCGCTAAACGTAATGTACGAGAATTAGCCCATTGTGCAGCAAGCGTTGTATCTGGCCCTACCCCAGCAGCACCAAATGCTTGGATAGCTCGATCAATGACTCTGAGTGCCATATTTGGAGCAACTACCTTTATCATGGCAATTTCAGCCTTTGCCTCTTTGTTGCCTACCGTGTCCATCATATAAGCAGCCTTCAATGTTAAAAGTCTTGCTTGCTCAATATCCATCCGAGATTCCGCAATGCGCTCCCGCATTACCCCTTGATCTGCTAGTGGTCGATGAAATGCCTGCCGTGCTTGTACACGCACACACATTTCCTCTAATGCACGCTCTGCGGCACCAATAAGACGCATACAGTGATGAATTCTCCCTGGCCCTAGTCTGCCCTGCGCAATGGCAAAGCCTTTTCCTTCACCCCATAAAATATTGTCCACAGGTACACGCACATTGGTAAATGTAACCTCACCATGTCCCTCTGGTGCATGATCGTAGCCAAAAGCCGTTAGCATACGCTCCACTTTTACCCCTGGTGTATCCATCGGTACGAGAATCATAGACTGCTGCTCGTGGATAGGGGCCGTTGTATCTTTATGCTTGCCCATAAAAATAGCCACCCTACAGCGAGGATCCCCAGCACCAGTTGTCCACCATTTATGGCCATTTAAAATGTATTCATCTCCATCGCGTTCAATGCTTGCCTCAATATTTGTAGCATCACTGGATGCAACGGCTGGCTCCGTCATCGCAAAGCAGGACCGTATTTCGCCTCGTAATAATGGTTCAAGCCACTGTTTTTTTTGCTGTGCCGATCCATAGCGTACAAGTACTTCCATATTGCCTGTGTCAGGTGCATTACAGTTAAACACTTCGGGGGCCAGAAGTGAGCGGCCCATGATTTCACATAAAGGTGCATATTCTAAGTTGGTTAAACCTGCCCCATATTCACTATCTGGTAAAAATAAATTCCACAAACCTGCCTGTTGTGCCTTCTGCTTCAGCTCCTCCATAATCGGTGGAATCGCTCCCCAACGATCCTCCATTGCCTCAACCTGTGCAGCATAAACGGCTTCATTTGGATAAATGTATTGCGCCATAAAATTCTTCAGCTTGTCCTGTAACTTCTCAACTTTTTCACTATAGGAAAAATTCATTAGAAGATACCCCCTTTGCTTGAACTTCGCAAAATGAATGAATGTTCATTTTCATTCTTACAATAAATGTTACCGCTATTTTTCTAGTAAAGCAATGTTCTATTTTTGAATTTTCTAATAAAGGAGAAAATTCATTACTATGGACTTACATCATTTTATTTTCAAAAAACTGTACGATATCCTTCAGTAATTGTCGGATGGCTAATGGTAAATGACGGTTTTTTAAGTACACTAGATAGACATTGCGACTTAAATTCAGACCCTCTATTTCTTTTTTTACAATCGTTTTGGCAGTCGGTCCTTGCAAGTAATTTTCAGGTAATATGGTCACTCCTAAATGTTCTCGTACAAGCGATACAGCGGTTTCAAAACGCTCAATTTCAAATTGAATATTGATGTTTTTACCAGCCTGTTCAAATGACGTTAAGATATCTCGTCTTGTTTGAAAGCCCTCGGTACTAATAATAAATGGTTCTTCACAAATATCTGAAATGGTTAAAGTATCCTTTTGGGCTAACGGATGTTGTAAAGGTAATACTGCGACCAACCGTTCTTCATATAAAGTTTGAACTTCCAACTCTGGATCATCCATTAGCTGATTGGTGATGATTAAATGAGTTTTATAGCTTTTCAAGGATTTTTTCACCCGCTTACTACCTAAAATATCGACTAAGTGAATTTTCATGTGAGGATAGTCTTTTTTATAGTTGGCGATTACCTTTGGCAGCCAATGCTTAATAGATTCCATGACACCAATGGTAATGTCCCTTGTGCCATGAACAATCACTTCATCCATTTCGATTTTTAGCACTTCCATATTTTTTACAATAACTTTTGCTCGTTCAAAAAGTAATTCTCCAGCTTCTGTTAATTGCAGATTTCTAGTATTTCTCTCTAATAAAGGGGAGCCAATCTCTTGTTCTAATTTTTTGATCGCATTACTTAACGAAGGCTGCGAAATATGCAGTCTTTCTGCGGCTTTTGAGAAATTCATCTGTTCTGAAACAGCGATAAAATAGTGTAATTGTTTAATGTCCACCTATAGATACCTCCTAAATTTATAGCTAAAAGCTATAGATTAATATTAATTATATATTAGTAATTATAATTATGTGAATATATAATGAATTACAACAATACTTTTACTACAATAATATTCACAATGGGGTTGATAAGTTTATGTACACAATGACAGATCAAAAACAATGGAAAGGCCGAATAGATTCAACGACAAATACAAGCAGCTTTCGTTTACATCAACAAGTAAAAAGAGTCGCGATTAATGATGTAAGCGCTTCAGATAAGAAAAGTGCAGCTCTCGTTGGTTTTATCTGCGATGAAGGGGTACGTCGAAATCAAGGCCGTATAGGGGCAGCAAATGGTCCAAACGCCCTACGAGAAGGCTTAGCCAGTTTACCGTGGACATTTGAGGACGATCAGCAAATTATTGATGTTGGCAATATCGTTTGTCTAAACCATGCTTTAGAGGTGGCCCAACGTGAGCTTGGTGAAGTCGTAGCAACAATCCTACAAAAAAACTTATCATGTGTAGTGCTAGGTGGCGGGCATGAAACACTGTATGGGCATTATTTAGGCGTTCGTTCTGCTCTACCAAAGGAAGCTAAAATCGGCATCATCAATATAGATGCTCACTTTGATTTACGACCATATGATGAACAGCCTTCGTCAGGTACGATGTTCCGTCAAATTTTAGAGCAGGATCCACATGCTGACTATTTTGTTGTGGGTATTCAACGCTACGGCAATACAAGAGAACTTTTCGAAAAAGCTGATGAATTAAACGTGAAGTATGTTTATGAGGATCAAATGACGGTAGCCTATCAACAACAATTAACGGATGCATTACACCATTTTATGGATAAGCATGATTATATTCTTTTAACATTATGTATGGATGTATTGAACGCAGCATTTGCTCCAGGTGTAAGTGCTCCATCACCTTTTGGGCTTGACCCATCGACTGTACGCTCAATTTTGCAACAAGTCACTTCACACCCTCACACCTATTCATTTGATATTTGTGAGGTCAATCCGTTATTAGATGAAAACGGACGTACAGTGAAATTAGGTGCCTATTTTGTGTATGAGGCACTGAACAACTTACTTAGGGGGCAAGGTTCATGATCGAAATTAATCAAATTACAACGGTATTCCTAGCTGTTGCACTCTTTGCATTTGGAAGCTTTCTTATCAATAAAATAGGCTTTTTAAAGCGTTTCTGTATCCCAGCACCAGTGGTTGGTGGGTTATTGTTCGCTGCTCTTGCTACCATCTTAAAAACAACGGGTATTTTAGAAATATCACTTGATACTTCTTTACAAAGCTTATTTATGATTACTTTCTTTACGACAATTGGCTTAGGTGCAAGCTTTAAACTTGTAAAGCTCGGTGGTAAATTACTGATTATTTACTGGCTAGCATGTGGCTTCCTAGCGTTAATGCAAAATGTCATTGGAGTATCTCTGGCCTCACTTATGGGGATCCATCCTTTAATCGGTATGATGGCGGGTACCGTTTCTATGGAGGGTGGTCATGGCGCTGCAGCTGCATTTGGCCAAACCTTAGAAGATTTAGGGATTTCTTCAGCTATGACAATTGGTGCTGCTGCCGCAACATGTGGTCTAGTTGCTGGTGGCTTAATTGGTGGACCAATTGTCAAATATTTAGTAGGTAAATATAATTTAACACCAGATGAACAAGAATCGGAAGAAGTCGAATATGAAAATAAAAATGAGCAAATTACATCGGATTCGTTCTTTACACAAGTCTTATTAATTACTTTCTGTATGGCTGTTGGTACGTATGTCGGCACACTATTCTCAGAAGCAACAGGTTTCGTTCTACCTGGCTATGTAGGAGCAATGTTTGTGGCTGTATTAGTGCGCAATATTATGGATAAATTCAAACCTGAAGCCATTAATATGAAAAGCATCTCATTAATTGGAGATGTCACATTAGGTGTATTCCTTTCCATGGCACTCATGAGTATTAAATTATGGGAAATTGCTGATTTGGCACTACCATTATTCATCATTGTTTTTGCGCAAGTATTCTTTATTGTTGTATTTAGTATTTTTGTGTTATTTAAATTACTTGGCAAAAACTACGATGCTGCTGTTATGGTAGCAGGTTTTGCAGGACATGGTCTAGGCGCAACACCAAATGCCATGGCCAATATGTCAGCCGTTGTGCAACGCTTCGGGCCTTCTAAAAAAGCCTTTCTTGTCGTACCGATTGTTGGCGCATTTTTAATTGACGTATTTGGGATTCCTATTATTATTACAACTATCAATTTATTTAAATAAAAAAGAGCTTTGCATTCGTTCTGAGTAGACGATTGCAAAGCTTTTCTATTATTGTAATATCTCACTTACTGTAACAAATTCATAGCCTTGTTTTTGTAAATAAAGAATAACATTTTCTAAACCATTGGCTGTCGTTTGATGGATATCGTGCATTAGAATAATACTCCCATCTTTTACAGAGGCTTTGACATACGCTAAAATTTTATCTGGATTGTGATGTTTCCAATCCAGTGTATCAATCGACCACAAAATCGAGGGGATTGCCATGACAGAACGTACTTGGTCATTGGTCGCTCCATAGGGTGGACGGAAAACAGTTGGATACTGCCCGATGGCTGTATAAATAGCGTTACTTGTGCCATTGACTTCTTGTTTAACGCCTGTTATTGATAAGGTCGTTAATTTTTTATGGCTCAAGGTATGGTTGCCGATTTCATGTCCTGCTTCATAGACTTGTTTAACGATTGTAGCATTTCTTGACACATTTTTACCTACCATAAAGAATGTAGCCTTGGCATCGTATTTCTTTAACGTTGCCAAAATTTGTGGTGTGACCTTAGCATCTGGCCCATCATCAAATGTTAAGGCTACCCGTTTTTTTGCGCCTTTCGCTACTGGCACACCTTTATTATAAACTTTATTATCTATTAACTGAATATCGGCTAGCTCAGAAGCTTTGACATACCCTTTTAGGTCGCCTGCTTCTACATAAGCCCAACCAGCAAGTGTTATGTAATACTGGACAGTTGTTTTATTGGGAAGTGTACCCAGAACTTCTCCGTTTGGACTAGCTGTTAAACGCATTTCAGCACCAGCAACAGCATTAATTTTTTTCTTCGTTGGAGCTGGTTTTTTTAATGCGTTTGTTGCTACATATCCTATCTCCTCGCCATATTGAACGAAAGACCAACCACCAGGTGCTGTGCCATATACATAAATTATTCGTCCTTCATAGAGCTGTCCTACATGCTGGGCATATTGACTTGGGGCTGTAAATAATGTTGTACCACCCTTTTGAATCACTAGGTATCCCTCAGACTTCAACTTGACTAAAGCATCAGATGTGACATAGCCCTCCTGCTCTGGCGTTTGAATATGTGTCCAACCTTTACTTACTTTTGTTACTGAAACAAAGCTACCTTTCGAAAGTTCCCCGATCTCCGCACTATTCGTAGAAGCTTCTTCAAAAATAACCGTATCTTTGACTACCTTGTGAATCACCACTGACCCTTCAGCATTTACTGAAAGTTGCCCTGCCAAGATGCACATCATAAACGTCAAAACGATGGCAAAGGGTAAAAATTTTTTCATTGTTCTACACCGCCCTTAGATGTCTTCCATGTTTGTTTGCTAAAAAATTGCTAGGATTTAACTTTTATTATAGAGTAAACAACCCTGCCATAAAATAGTAATAATCAACTAGATTCCCTTTTACGATGCTGCTAAAATTCGTATTTTAGTAAATACTTCTACATCCCTCCTTCCCTTTTTACTGAGAAACTATGCATTTATTATGCTAATTAAATGATGGTGGCTTATTTTGTAGATTTTATGTTAGCTCCTTTTTGGAGAATTGATTCTCGTGCCTAAGCTGACTACGGAATTAGGTGAGCGGCTTTCTCCTTACTGGGAGCGGGTTCCTTCTCATTTGGAGCGGCTTCACCCTCTTTTGGAGCGGGGGCTCTCACCTCTTGGAGCGGCTTGGCTGTTAGTATAAAAAATGGACACGAACTTAAGAGAGACTTATGATGAAGGAACAAAAAGGACGTGTCGAAAATGGAAAAGCAAACAAGAAAAAGATTATCGCAAGAAACCAAAGATTATATTGTG